>NZ_RZQY01000872.1:0-2011 GCF_003998575.1 Mesorhizobium sp. M7A.F.Ca.CA.001.10.2.1
GCAGGGGTGATCGCCAAACCATTCGACCCGCTTGCGCTTGCCGGTGAAGTCAAAAGATTGCTTCTATCGCGCGCCTGATCCGACGTTTGGCGTGGGCACCGAGCGCAGTCTGGCTGCAGACTGTGCGACGCCGTTCACGGCTCCTATACCATGTCGCCTTATTCATCTACTGATTGTGCCGAGGTGCAGGCGTAGCGAATCAGGTTGTCTATAATCGCGCAGCATCGGCGGAGCTCGGCGAGAGATTGAGAAGAATGTCTCTGTCTGCATGAACCGCGTTGGCGGATGTCGGTTCATGGATCAATCACTCCGGGGGGCAAGCGGCAAAACGAGGCGCGAACCGGAGCAAGGCTGATGAACGGAGCGAAGGCAAGAGTTCTGATTTGCGATGACGATCCCCTCTTGCTCGAACTGATGGAATTCAGGCTCAGGGCAAAGGGATACGAGGTCATCAAGGCCATAGACGGGGCGGAAGCGCTCTTGAAGGCGGAGCATGAGGCGCCGGACATCATCGTGCTCGATGCGATGATGCCCAAGGCCGACGGCCTGGAGGTTCTTGCCCGCATCAAGAGCGACCCGGCTTTGTCGGAAATCCCGGTTGTCATGCTGACCGCCCGCAAGGGCGAAAGGGACATCGTCTCGGCCCTTGAGAAGGGGGCCGACGACTACCTTGTGAAACCCTTCATTCCCGAGGAGCTGCTGGCCCGGCTTGCGCGCCTGCTGGCGCGCAAGAGCGGGAAACGCTGATGTGGCGCGGCCGGCGCGCCGTCATTGCGGCATGCGTTTTCCTGGCGGTTGAAACGGCGCCTGCCGCCGCGCTGGCCCAGGCGGTCGACGAACTGTACGCCTCCGGCGTCAAGGCCAGGCAAGCCCAGCATTTCGACGAATCGGCGAAGCTGCTGCGGCGTGCGCTGGCGCTCAAGCCCGACAATGCCGATGCCCTGGTGCAACTTGGCTTCGCCGAGCTTGGCCGCAACAATCTGCCGGCCGCGCGTGAAGCCTTTTCCAGGGCGCTTGCGCTTGCGCCGACCTATCTGGATGCCAGCTTCGGCATCGCTCAGGTCGAGTTCCGCTCCGGCAATCTGGACGCCGCGCTGCAACTGGCAGAAGAGGTGTCGCGTGCCGAGCGGGGCAATGCCGACGCGGCGACGCTTGTCGCCAACATCCGCAAGGCCCAGCAGCCGACAGCAGCAAGCAGAAGCCTGCGACCGCGAGGAAGAAGCTGCGCCCGCCGCGGCCGGATCCTGTCGCCGGCCTGATGGAGAAGGGCCAGAGATTGCGGGCGGCGGGACAATTGCCCGAGGCGGAGAACGCCTATTGCCGCGCGCTCGGGCTGGCGCCTAAAAACACCGACATCCTGGTCGCCATGGGTCTCGTGGCGGGCTCCCAACAGAAATTCGACGAGGCCGGGCATTTCTTCGACCAGGCGCTGGCCATCAAGCCCGGCCTTCTCGACGCCCGCCTCGGCAAGGTCCGGCTGGCGATCTGGCAGGGCGACGTGCCGCGCGCCCGCGCGATGATCGATGATGTGCTTGGCACCGCGCCAGGCAACGCCGAGGCGATCGCCCTCGACGCACGGATTTCTTTGCTCGAGCGGGATTACACGCGGGCCGAGCAGTCGTTTCAGCGGGTGCTGGCGATTGATCCGCGCAATGCCGAAGCGCTGGTGGGAATCGGCGATGTGCGCCGCGCCCGTGGCGACGACGACGCCGCGCGCGATGCCTACCGGCAGGCGCTTGCCCTCGAACCCGGCTCGCGCGACATCGAGCAGAGACTGGCCGCACCACCGCCGCGCAAATGGCGGCTCGATATCGGTAGCGAAGTGAGCGACCTCACCGATGGACTTGGTGATTGGACAGACAGTTCGACCGGCCTTGCCTATCGGCTCACCCCGCAGACGACCATTTCGGGCCACACCCGGATGGCGACTCGCTACGGTCGCACCGATGTTCAGATCGACGGCCGCATCGACCAGGCCTTTTCGGCCACGGTTTCGGCCTATGTGCTGGCA
>NZ_RZQY01000873.1:0-2004 GCF_003998575.1 Mesorhizobium sp. M7A.F.Ca.CA.001.10.2.1
GGATAAGGTAGTGCGTCGGCGCATCCTTGTTGCCGGCAAGCAGCTGGTAGCTCTTCCCGGCATCGGTCGAGACATTGCCGGGGTTCTTGCCGTTCTTGATCGCTTGCGTCGCCGGACAGGCAGCGTCGGCGACGAAGCTGCCGCTCATCTTGACGTCGGCACGCGCCGCCCCGGCCAGCGACGCCGCCAGCATGGCCAATCCGAAAATGACAGCACTACGCATGGAAAATCCCCGGCTGGACAAGTGGGCGACAGACTGAAGCTGTCTCCATGTCAGAATTGCGATATTTTGCTGGCCAAACGCAAGAAACATCGTCGCGAAAAGCGGGTTTGCCGGATTGACGCATAATGTGGGCCGGCGCAAACAAAGCCAACGACGATAATGCAAGGGCGGGACCAGGCGGCATGTCATTCAGCCAGCAGCGCGTGGTTGCCTCGCCGACCGGTGCCGAGCTCAATCTTTTCGTCAGGCAGGCCGACGGCCGGGCACGCGCCGTCGTCCAGATCAATCATGGATTGGCCGAGCACGCAGCGCGCTATGCCCGCTTTGCCGATTTTCTTGGCTCCCGCGGCTTCCACGTCTATGTCCACGATCATCGCGGCCATGGCGCGACCAAAGCCCCCGACGCGCCGCTCGGCAGATTTGCCGACAGGGATGGCCCCGCCAAGGTGATCGCCGATATCGGCGCCATCCATGACCTCATCGCCAGCGAACAGCCAAACAGACCGGTCATCCTGTTTGGTCATTCGATGGGCGCATCCGTGGCGTTGAATTTCCTTTTAAGTCATTCGCCCCGCGTCCATGCCGCCGCGATCTGGAACGGCAATTTCTCTCAAGGCCTGCTCGGGCAGGTGGCGCTGGGCGTCCTTGCCTGGGAGAGAATGCGGCTCGGCTCCGACGTGCCATCGCGTCTGCTGCCGAAGCTCACCTTCCAGGCTTGGGGCAAGGCGGTGCCCAACCACCGCACATTGTTCGACTGGCTGTCGCGCGACGAGGCGGAAGTGGCGAAATACATCGCCGATCCGCTCTGCGGCTGGGATGCTTCGGTGTCGATGTGGCGCGACGTCGTCGGCATGGCGCTGAACGGCGGCAAGGATGCCGGCTTTGCCGGTATCCGACGCGACCTGCCCATCAGCATCGTCGGCGGCGAAAGGGATCCCGCCTCGGATTATGGCAAAGGGATCACGCATCTTGCCAGCCGCATGCGCGCCATGGGCTTTTCGAATCTGGTTTCAAAGGTTTACGCCGACACCCGCCACGAAAGCCTGAACGAGGTGAATCGCGACATCATCATGGATGATTTCGCCATTTGGGCCGACGAAGTCCTCAAAGCGTGACGGATTGGCCCATTGCAAGAGCCGTGACAGCCGTTGCAGGGCTTGATAGAGGCTCTGGTTTCGCAGCAATCACGGTGATTGCGGCAATCACGGTGATTCATGGCTGAGCCCCCGCTGAAAGGCGTCCGCGTCGTCGAACTCGCCCGCATCCTTGCCGGGCCATGGGCCGGGCAGTTGCTCGCCGATCTCGGCGCCGATGTCATCAAGGTCGAGAGCCCCGATGGCGGCGACGACACCCGCAAATGGGGCCCGCCCTTCGTCATGGGCAAGGACGGCGAGAACCTGTCGGCCGCCTATTACCATTCCTGCAATCGCGGCAAGCGCTCCATCGCCATCGATTTCTCGACGCCGGAAGGCGCGGAGACCGTGCGCCGGCTGGTCGCCACCTCGGACGTGCTGATCGAGAACTTCAAGCTCGGCGGCTTGAAGAAATACGGCCTCGACTATGACAGCCTGCGCCAGATCAACCCGCGCCTCGTCTATTGCTCGATCACCGGCTTCGGTCAGGACGGACCCTATGCGCCGCGCGCCGGCTACGACTTCATCATCCAGGCCATGGCCGGCATGATGTCGATCACCGGCGAGGTCGGCCGCGAGCCGCAAAAAGCGGGCGTCGCCATCTCCGACATCTTCACCGGCCTTTATTCGGTCATCGCCATCCAGGCA
>NZ_RZQY01000874.1:0-2002 GCF_003998575.1 Mesorhizobium sp. M7A.F.Ca.CA.001.10.2.1
CCAATCACCATTGTGTTGGCAAGATCATGCTTGCCGGGGAAGAAACGGCAGCCCCTGGGCGTTGACACAGCGAGGCCGCGATTTCCCGCGCGTCTCCAGATACCCAGTCAGGGAGATTTCCATGAAAACCATAACCGCAGGACTGGCAGCGCTTCTGCTCAGCACCGCCGCATCCTTCGCCGCCGACGCGTGGAAGGAAGCCGAGGTCAATGGCACCAAGATCTACACCGACGCCAATGGCATGACGCTCTACACCTATGACAAGGACGAGAAGGGCAAGAGCAATTGCTACGACAAATGCGCCACCAACTGGCCGCCGCTGAAAGCCGAAGCCGGCGCCAAGGCGGACGACGAATGGACCGTTGTCGACCGCACCGACGGCACCAAGATGTGGGCCTATGACGGCAAGCCGGTCTACACCTTCATCAAGGACGAGAAGCCCGGCGATGTGACCGGCGACGGCGTCGGCGAAGTCTGGCATATCGTCAAGGCCGACTAAGATACTCAATACATTCACGCCTGATGGCGGAACAAGGCTGGTCGCCAGGCATCGCTCTATGCAGCCGGCGGCCAGCGTCGATCAATTTGCCACTGGCGTCGCCCCGATGCCACTGCTCCAGCAGCTTTCCGCGACTCGGCGAAAATGAAAACCAGTCGTTTCCGCTGACTTGAGACCACCATCTCCCTTTCCCAAATTCTGTGATTTTCTCCATACACTCTAAGAGTGTATTGCCGCGGGCCGGCCCGCAATTTGGGCGCTTCCCCTTGACCGGATGCAAAAGCGCGGCCATGTGAGCGACAAATAGAACGAGATTTCGTCGCGCGCAGCGGAATTCTTCTGCCGCACCACAGCTGATATGAGACCTCATGGACGTCGTCGTCGTCGAATCGCCGGCCAAGGCGAAGACAATCAACAAATATCTCGGCAAGAACTACAAGGTTCTGGCCTCGTTCGGCCATATCAGGGATTTGCCGGCCAAGGACGGCTCGGTGCGTCCGGATGAGGATTTCGCCATGTCCTGGGCGGTCGACACCGCCTCGGGCAAGCGACTCGCCGACATCGCCAAGGCGGTCAAGGATGCCGATGGCCTGATCCTCGCCACCGACCCGGATCGCGAAGGTGAAGCCATCTCCTGGCATGTGCTGGAGGTGCTGAAGCAGAAGCGCGCGCTGAAGGACAAGCCGGTCAGCCGCGTCGTCTTCAACGCCATCACCAAATCGTCGGTGCTGGAGGCGATGGCCAATCCGCGCCAGATCGATGCGCCGCTGGTCGATGCCTATCTCGCCCGCCGGGCGCTGGATTATCTCGTCGGCTTCACGCTGTCGCCGGTGCTGTGGCGCAAGCTGCCGGGCGCCCGCTCGGCCGGCCGCGTCCAGTCGGTTGCGCTGCGTCTCGTCTGCGACCGCGAATCCGAAATAGAGCGCTTCCTCCGCGAGGAATACTGGCAGATCGCTGCACTGCTGGGCACGCCGCGCAACGAGAATTTCGAAGCGCGGCTGACTGCCTTCGATCGCAAGAAGCTGCAAAAGCTCGACATTTCCAACAAGGCGCAGGCCGACGACATCAAGTCGATGCTCGAAGGCGCGACCTTCAAGGCGGTGTCGGTCGAAGCCAAGCCGACCAAGCGCAATCCCGGCCCGCCCTTCACCACTTCGACGCTGCAGCAGGCCGCCTCATCGGGCCTGGGCTTCTCGGCCAGCCGCACCATGCAGGTGGCGCAACGGCTCTATGAAGGCATGGAGATCGGCGGCGAGACCACAGGTCTCATCACCTATATGCGAACCGACGGCGTGCAGATGGCACCCGAGGCGATCGACGCCGCACGCGACGCCATTGCCAAGGAATTCGGCGCAAAATACCTGCCGGAAAAGCCGCGCCAGTATACCGCCAAGGCCAAGAACGCCCAGGAAGCGCACGAAGCGATCCGCCCGACGGATTTCATGCGCACCCCGGCATCGGTCAGGCAATATCTCGATTCCGACCAGATGCGACTCTATGAGC
>NZ_RZQY01000875.1:0-1999 GCF_003998575.1 Mesorhizobium sp. M7A.F.Ca.CA.001.10.2.1
AGACATAGCAGGTGCCTCGGTCTCTTTCTGCCTAGATCCATTCATAGCACGTTTGCTGGGGCCGTTCTCTCAAATTTCCCGCCTCTCCATCCGCGCCCTGAGTTGGCTGCCAGATCAGTTCGCTTTAGACGAGTTCCCGCTGTGGGCTACTGCCTCTACGCGCATCGTGTGGGCCATTGCGTTCCCCTCCTTGCGGCTTGCGCGGCGCGGCATAGAGCGCGCGTCAAGCTGGTCCTGAAGGCGACCGTTGAGGACCATCATTTCCTTGAGCGCCTTCATCACGTCGCCCCTGTGAACGGCAACGAACTTGTCGGCGACGGCTTGAAGGGCGGCTTCTTGTCGGCTGTCCAGCGTCACAATGTGGTCCATGTGAGCGTCTCCTAATGTCTCGATCGTTAGTGAACAAAAAGAGAACATAAATGTCAAGAGCGGATTGACCAAGCGAGGAATGAGTTCCTATTTTGGGGCTATGGCTGACACTGGTGGAAGACGAAGGCGCGGCGGCGAATGGAAGCTTGGCAATGCCCACGAGATTGGGCAGCTTGTGCTGGTCCGGTGCGGTCTGTGCAACGTCAAACGATGGTATCTGCCGAGTGATCTGAAGGAAATCTTCGGGGACATTGAAGCGGAATTGGTGGGAGGCAAAATGAGTTGCAAGCGGTGCGGCAAGAATGAGTACATGGATGCCGAAACACAAAATCCATCGGCCCGAGAAAGGCAGGGCATCAGGGTTACGCGGCTTGCAGAAATCAGGATGGTACGGCGAGTTGTCTGGCGGGATGAAGGCTGAGGGCCACAAAGCGTCCATTGGGCTTGATCACTTGGCGCGGCGTCCTTTCGTCTTGTACGGTGGGTCAAATAATCAAGAGATTGATCACCAATGCCTTTTAATTTCACGATCCCAAGTCCTACCAGCTCAATTCCCTTCGCCATGCTGCCAGGCACTTCCCTGATATTTGTCGGCTCAAACGGTGGAGGCAAGACGCGCCTCGCCGTGGAGATAGAGAATCAGCTCCAACTCCGGGCGCACCGTATTTCCGCGCACAGGGCGCTGACGCTAAATCCCGCTGTAGCCAAGATCACCGAGCGGAATGCGAAATTGGGCCTTCGAACAGGAAATTCCCGTACGGATGCGAACCTTGGGCATCGTGTTGGAAGCCGCTGGCGAGGCGACATGGCGACTGGACTCCTCAATGATTTCGACGTGCTACTGCAGGCCCTCTTTGCCGATCAGACCAACAAGACGCTGCAGACCCACCAGAGAGTCAGGGCCGGCGATGCAGGTGCGGCAGAGCCGACCAAGTTTGAGCTGTTGGCCGGCATCTGGCAGCGGCTACTGCCTCACCGCAGGCTTGTTATCTCCGGCGACGACATCCGTGTTCAAATCACAGGATCGCAGACGGAATATAACGCCAAGGACATGAGCGATGGCGAGCGGTCAGTGTTCTACATGATTGGTCAAGTTCTCGCCGCCGATCCCGACACGCTCCTTATCTTTGACGAGCCGGAGCTGCACGTTCATCGATCTATCATGGCCAAACTATGGGACGAGATGGAGGCTGCACGCCCCGATTGTGCCTTCATCTTCATTACACATGACCTCGAATTTGCCGCGTCACGGGTTGCCCAAAAGATTGTGATCCGGGACTACAATCCCAAGACCGGTTGGGTGATCGAACCGGTGCCAGAAGAAACCGGTTTCGATGAGCAGATTGCGACGCTCATCCTTGGGAGCCGTCGCCCGATTCTCTTCGTCGAAGGCGGCAGCACAAGTCTCGACACCGTCATATATCGCTGCTGCTATCCCGAGTGGACAGTCATCCCGCGCGGTTCATGCGAAGAAGTAATTCATTCAGTTGTAACAATGCGCGCTAACGCGGACCTTACACGAGTGACCTGTTCCGGGATCGTAGACGCCGATGACTATTCAGGGCCAGAAATTGCGAATCTGGCACGGCTCGGCGTCGCCGTCCTACCGGTTTCAGAGATCGAGAATGTC
>NZ_RZQY01000876.1:0-1998 GCF_003998575.1 Mesorhizobium sp. M7A.F.Ca.CA.001.10.2.1
GATCGACACCGCCCGGTCGATCGCGAAGGTGGTGGCCGCCGTTTCGATCTGCCAGTTGGCGAAGGACAGGCTGCCGACATAGGTCGATCCGACAGTCGCTGCAGCGGCGTCCTGCAGCGCCGAAAGAGACGTGATCGAACTGTCCGCCTCGTCGAGACGCCAGTTGCCATAGACGTTCAGGTTGGAGACATTCCCGCCCGCAAGCCCGGTGCGAAATGTCACGCCGTTCTGAGCCCCGGAACTGTCGTCCGGATGCGAATCGCGAACGGTGTAGGCCAGCACGCTGTCCGATATCCAGCCGGTCGGCACGGCGATGTAGTAGTAACCGTTGACGCCCGTGGTCACCGTGCCGATGTCGACACCGTTCGAGACGCCGGTGACCCAACCGGGATTTTTTGCATAGTAGGGCTGTCGCGTGGCCGACGAGAGCGGTGTGATGCCGCCATCCTTGTAGGCGATGCCGGAGATCGCCTGGATGCCGTTTGGATAGAAACTGTTCAGATACGGGTAGAGACCGCCGGTTCCGCCGACGAAAGCGGAGCTCAAGCTGGTGGCGCCGCCGCCCTGCAGCTGTGCCGTGGTCAGGCCGGTGCTGGTGACGCCTGCAGCGCCTTGGCCGGCAACGCCCGTCGTCGTTCCTGACGTGGTGGTGTCGAAATAGACATTGGTGACCGTGCCCCAGGAAAAGCCGACGCTGCCGCCAACGCCGGTAGCGCCCAGAAGTCCAAGCACGGCGCCTGTGGAATAGCCGTCGCTGATGGCGCCGACATTGAACCCGACCAGGCCGCCGATGTTGTCGCCACCGACAACCGAACCACTGGCATGGACCTGGCTGATCGTGCTGCTGTTGAAACCGGCAATGCCTCCGATCTGGCTGCCATCGTGTCCTCGCACCGCGTTCGTCGAAAACGAACCGGTGATCGTGCCCTCATTGCGTCCGACGAGACCGCCGACGGCAGCGACACCTTCGAGATAGCCGCTTGCCCAAACCCCCGATATCGTACCCTTGCTAAAGCCGGCAATTGCGCCGGTGTTGTACGAACCACTGATATAGGCGTCGACCAGTCCGACATTGCGCACCACGCCGGTGCTGCCGACATAGCCGAACAGCCCGACATAGTTGGCCGGAATCTGCCGCACCCAGATCTGGTTGATGATATGGCCGAGACCGTCGAAGGTGCCGGTAAAGCCGTTGCCGCCATTCTGGATGTTGGTGTTGCCGTCGGTGCCCAGCGCGGTGAAACCGAGCAGGTTGTTCCAATAGTAGGTGGAACTGGCCTCGATGTTGTTGGCCAGCGCATACCGTTCGGTCAGGCCGCTGTTGATCGCCTGCAGGCCGTTGACATCGTAGATCAGCGTGTAGCTCTGGCCGTCGATCGACAGCGCCTGCGCTCCCGGCGTGCCGGTGAAGGTCGCCGATGCACCCAAGGCATAGGAAATCGTGCCCCCGGTGCCGCCATTGTTGGTGACCAGCGTCAACCCGCCGACGCCGCCGATCGTGGCGTTCGCATTGAAGACGATGGAATGAAAGGCGCTGAGCGTCAGCGTGTTGGTGTTCCAGCTGATCGGCGCGGCAATGGTGATGTCGCCAGCCTGCGAACCGCCGCTGCCGGTCGAGATGGTGACGTTGGCGGTTGCGAGAAGGTTCTGCAGCGTGGTGACGTTGATGACGCTGTCATTGGTGTTGGCGGACATGCTGCCGCCGGTGTTGCCGGCAGCGTTGGAGATGGTGACGTTGTAGGGGTCGAGCAGAAGGTCGCCGGTATCGCCGAACCGGGCGCGCAGATCGACCGCACCGGTGAAGTCGAGGCGCTGCTTGCCGGACACTTCCGCGAAGCCGCCATTGCCGCCGTCATCGCCACCACGTGCGGAAATCTTGCCCGCGAACTTTGTCTGCTCGTCGGACCAGACGATGACCGTGCCGCCATCGCCGGTGCCGGTCGCATCGGCGCTGATTGTCGTCTTCGCATCGATCTCGGTTGTGACCGCGTGCTGGAG
>NZ_RZQY01000877.1:0-1982 GCF_003998575.1 Mesorhizobium sp. M7A.F.Ca.CA.001.10.2.1
TTCTCGGGCTGATCACCCAGACCGATCTGTTGGCGGCCACAGCGCGCCTGCAGGCTGCCTGACAAGCCTTCACTCGCACTGTAGGGTAGCGGCCGCCGGGCCCGGCAGAAAATCTTCGGGAACCTTTTGCCGGCGACAGCGTCCAATCTCCCGATCGAGATCTTGGTTCGGAGATTGGGTTGAGGAAAGTGGCGATGCCTGCTGTGTTGACGGCCGTGCCTTCCGCTGCGCCAGGCGAGATGCAGCTTGTGCACCGCGCGCTGGCGCGCGACGGCGACGCCTTCCGCACCATCATCAAGACACACAATCAGCGGCTCTACCGGATCGCGCGCGGCGTCGTGCGCAATGACAGCGAGGCCGAGGACATCGTCCAGGAGGCCTACCTCAAGGCTTTCGCCCATCTCGATGCGTTTCGCGGCGACTCCTCGCTCGCCACATGGCTGTCGCGCATCGTCATCAACGAGGCGCTCGGCCGCCTGCGCAAAAGGCGCAGAACGGTGGCAATGCCGGAAAATCCGCAAGCCGAGATCATCCGGTTCCCCCTCCACCCCAGCGACGATCCGGAACGGACGATGGCGCAAAGGCAGATCCTCCAACTGGTCGAACAGGCCACAGACAGCCTTCCCGACGTCTACCGGACGGTGTTCGTGGCGCGGGTGATCGAGGGGCTGAGCATCGAGGAGACCGCCGATCTCCTCGGCGTGCGGCCGCAAACCGTCAAGACAAGGCTGCACCGCGCCCGCGCCCTGGTGCGCAAGGCGCTGGACGATCAGATCGGGCCGGTGCTGCTCGATGCCTTCCCCTTCGCCGGCCGGCGTTGCGAACGACTGACCAGCGCGGTCATGCGGCGGCTCGGGCTGGAAAGCTGAGCCTCACCGGATTCAATTGATTTTGGCGGGAACGTTTGCCGCTGGCCAGCATCCAATGACCGTCAACCGAAAACACAGTCCGGCGCGATTTTCAGCGTCCGGCGAAGGAGATGCCATGTCCATCCGACACACTGCCGCGCTCGCCGCCCTGCTGCTGCTCGGCACCGCCCCGTTCGCACAAGCCGCCGACAAGCCAACCGATCCGCAGATCGCCCACATCGCCTATACGGCCGGGGTCATCGACGTTGAAGCGGCCAAGCTGGCCATCGAAAAATCGAAGACCAAGGAGGTCGTGGATTTCGCCAACGACATGGTGCGCGACCACGAAGCCGTGAACGTGCAGGCGCTCGATCTGGTGAAGAAGCTCAAGGTCACGCCGGAAGACAACGCCACCAGCCAGGCGCTGACCAAAGCTGCGGCGGAGGAGCGGGCCAAGCTCGCCAAACTCGACGGCGCTGCCTTCGACAAGGCCTATGTCGATAACGAGGTCGCCTACCACAAGCAGGTCAACGGCGCGCTCGAAACCCTTTTGATCCCGTCGGCGCAGAATGCCGACCTGAAGGGCCTGCTGGAAACCGGCCTGAAGATTTTCCAGGGCCATGAGCAGCACGCCGAGCACGTCGCCGGCAGGCTCAAGTAAGGACCGGGAGCATGCCGAAACGCTATCTGTGGATTGCGTTGACGCTGGCCGTCGGTACCGTTCCGGCGCGAGCGGAAACCATCCAGGTCATCATCGACAGGCTGGTGTTCTCGCCAGCCACCGTCGAGGCCAAGGTCGGCGACACGATCGAGTGGGTGAACAAGGATGTGTTCGCCCACACGGCCACCGTGAAAGGCGGCTGGGAAGTGATGATCCCGCCGAAGAAATCCGCAAGCCTGACATTGAAGGCCGCGGGACCGGTCGACTATTTCTGCCGCTTTCACCCCAACATGAAAGGCCGTTTGGTGGTGGCGCCCTGATCCAGCGCCAACGAGGCTCGCCTGGCCTCGTCGGGACGCGCGATATGCGTCCACGAGCCGTCATAGCCCGGCTCGCGGCGTGCCATCCAGGCATTCAGCCCTTCGCGCAGATCAGCGGTCGGGGCCATGCGGGCGAACTGCTCGGCCTCGACG
>NZ_RZQY01000878.1:0-1974 GCF_003998575.1 Mesorhizobium sp. M7A.F.Ca.CA.001.10.2.1
CGCCGGCACCGGTAACGGCATGGCCGACCGGATCACGATCCGCGCGGAAGATGGCGTTCGCGGCGTTGCCACCAGCGGCTGGCGCGGCCGCTCCTTCTCGCTTGGCATTGCCGACGCCGTCACCGTGCTCGCGCGGACCGGCGCCGAGGCAGATGCGGCGGCGACCCTCATTGCCAACGCGGTGGACCTGCCCGGCAATCCCGCCATCAAGCGCATTCCCGCACATGAATTGTCGCCCGACAGCGATCTCGGCGCGCGCCTGGTGACACATGGTGTCGGCACGCTTGCCCTTGGCGAAGTGGCGCGGGCGCTGGACAATGGCCTTGCCGTCGCCGAAGATTTTCGCCGGCGCGGCCTGATTGCCGGATCGGCGCTGTTTCTTGGCGGTGAGGCCCGCATCAGTGGCTCGGTTGCGCTTGCCGCGCCCAACAAAAGTTCGAGGGAGGAAGTTGCCCATGCCTGAGTTTTCGATCCGCAAAATCGCGGTGCTGACCGAAGAGATTTTTCACGAGGGCGGGCCGGTGGCCCAGGTGCCGCGCCGCCGCGCCGCCGCGATGGCCCTGGTGAAAAACCCGTTCGCCGGGCGCTATGTCGAAGACTTGCAGAGCGCCATGGACGATCTGAAGCCGCTCGGCCTGTTGCTCGCCGACCGGCTGATCGCGGCGCTCGGCGGCGACGTCAAGCAGATCGACGGCTACGGCAAGGGCGCCATTGTCGGCACGGCGGGCGAGTTGGAGCACGGTGCGCTGTGGCATGTGCCCGGCGGCTACGCCATGCGCGAACGGCTCGGCGACGCCAAGGCGATCGTGCCGTCGGCCAAGAAGGTCGGCGCGTTCGGTTCAAAGCTCGATGTACCGCTCGGCCACATCAACGCCGCCTATGTGCGCAGCCATTTCGACGCCATGGAAGTCGGCATCAGCGATGGTCCGCGCCCAGACGAAATCCTGTTCTGCCTCGCCATGACCTGTGGCCCGCGCATCCACAATCGCATGGGTGGTCTCGCGGCCGATGACATCAAAGCCTGGGATGGCTTGCGGTGAGCGGCGAGGACAATCTGCTCAAGCTGGTCGAGGTCGAGGCGCCGGACGACCAGGATTACCTGCTGCAGGAGCAGGTCGGCTTCATCCTGCGCAAGGCGCATCAGCGCCATGTGGCGATATTTGCCGCGCATATCGGCGATCTGACGCCGCCGCAATTCGCGGCGTTGGCCAAGCTGCGTGACGTCGGCGAGACCTCGCAGAACCAGCTCGGCACGCTGATCGCGATGGATGCGGCGACGGTGAAGGGCGTCATCGACCGGCTGAAGGCGCGCGGCCTGGTCGAGCTTTCCAGGCACGAGGTCGACAAGAGACGGCTGCTGGTCAATCTGACCGCGGCAGGCCGTGATGCCATCGACCGCCTGATCCCGCTGGCGCGCGAGATCACCCAGGAGACGCTGGCACCGCTCTCCGCCAAGGAGATCGCCACCTTCATGAAGCTGCTGGTGAAGCTGGCTTAGACCGCCGGGCGCCAAAAAGGCACCCGGCAGGAAGCTTGGCTCAGAGGCCGTTGTCCTTCAGCACCTGGGCGGCGTTTTCCTTGGTGATCTTCTCGGTCGGCAGAGTGATGGTCTTTTCGACCTTCTCGCCGTTGAGGAACTTGATCGCCTGGCGCAGGCCTTCGGCACCGGGAGTGACATAGGTGAAGGTTGCCGTCAGCTCGCCCTTGTTGACCATCTGCACGCCTTCGTTGGGCAGGCCGTCGATACCAATGAACTTGATGTCCTTCTCGCGGCCGACATCCTTGGCGGCGAGATAGGCGCCGTAGGCCATCGGATCGTTGTGTCCGTAAACGAGATCGATCTTCTCGTTGCTCTTCAGCGCGTTGGCCATCAGATTGTAGGCCTGATCCTGCTTCCAGTCGCCCGATTGCTGGTCGAGCAGATATTTGATGCCCGGCTCCTTGTCGGTGAATTCGTGGAAGCCGTCGTGGCGG
>NZ_RZQY01000879.1:0-1968 GCF_003998575.1 Mesorhizobium sp. M7A.F.Ca.CA.001.10.2.1
CTTCCGGCAGGTCGAGTTCATGCTTGTTGGCGAGCCAGGTCAATTGCGCGGCCAGCTTGTCCTTCTTGCGATCCGACGCGATGACGGTCATCGCGAAACCGTCCTGCAAGGTGCGGGTGACTACACCTTCGATGCGGCCGATATGATCGATGTAGGCAATGATTTTTTCGCCGGGCATGCCGATGCGGTCGGTGCGAAACGCGACATTGCCCGGTGACATGTCGACGACCTGGCAGGGGTGTTCGGTGCGGTCTTCCAGCATGAAGCGTCCGTAGATTTTAACCCGGACGCGCTGAAAGTTACGCCTTTCAGCTTGGGACGGCGCATAGTCGACCGCCGCTGACCTCATGACTGCCTACACCCCGTTTGGCATCCCGCGCGCCGATGCGAGGAACTTCATCAGAGAAGTACAACAAAGCGGGTTAACAAAGGGAAAAAGCGGGCGCTCCAGGGGTTTCCTTTTTGCAGGTCGCGGTGCCAAAACAGCCGCGCAGTTTTGGGCGACGTGCATCAGGCCGCAAACGGACTATTCCTCGCGCCCGCCATCGAACACGACGAGATGGCGGATGCGGCGCGCCCGGCCGAGCGCCGAGATCGTCTCGGGTGCTCCAAGTTCATCGGGAACGAGCGAGGGAACATCGATCGCCGGGCGATTGTTGAGAAGCTCCTTCTCCGGATCGATGACGCGTATCGAATCGATCAACGCGTCGGTGATCGGATCGGCACCCAGCCAGAAGGGCTTCTCCACGGCGCTGATGACGCCCAGGCAACGCGGATTTTCGACACCGCCGTCCAGCGGCAGGGCAAGCAGTTCGAACTTGTTGGAGCGCCCGTTGCGGCTGAAACCCTCATAGCTGATGAGCACGACCGACTTCTGCTCGAAGACGCCATGGATCAGCCGCGAGACGAGCCGCTGATCCTTCTCGCGCCACAGCGATGGAAAGGAAAACCCCTTGAGTTCGCGGCCGTAGCAGGCGCAAAGCCTGGTGCCGGCCAGCCGGAATACGGCCTGTCCGCGCGTGTCCCGCTCCAGGATAAAGGTGTCGGCCAGCAGCGACTTGATGTCGGCCGGCTCGACCTCCGAACGCTTCGGGGCAGGGCGTCCATCACGCAGGCGGTTCCAATATTGGAACAGCGTGATCGATCCATTCTGGTTCATACTATGCTGCTCCGCGCAATCTGTCGTCTGATGTCCCATCGGTGAACAGAAGGGCGCCCTCCGATGACCTACATGCGTTGCGGAGCAGGAAGCGTGCCAGCGTCGTTAACACTTGTTCACGGGTCGGGGCCGTTAAGGTTAACAAGTGGTTTACGTTGCATCGAAGCGAGCCCCGTGGCACACAAAAACCACTCCAGAAGCGGTCGTTTCGCGACGATCGGCAGCACTTCAGTCAAGAGTTTTAGGGGAGCAGGGGGCTCGACCAGCCGTTCAAGGGAAACCTTGAACGGCTTCTTTTTTGATTCGCGCCGCGGCGATTCGCGGTTTGCGGTTCGGTCCGTGGTGATCTAGATGCTCGAGCCCCGAATCCCGCAGAGTGCAATTTCAAATGAGTGAACCGGCATCTCCCTCGGAAGTCGACCCGGTCGAGGGCGCACCTGAACCGCGGCGCGAGCCGGTGTTCAACCTGCCGCCCGTCGTGCTGGCGGTGATCGGCATCTGTGTCGTCGTCTACCTGTTGCAGCAATATGTGTTGAGCGAATCCCAGCAGATGACATTGCTGTATGACGGGGCCTTCATCCCCGTTCTCTACACCGGGCAATACGGCTTCGACTGGTTCCTGTTTTCGCGGCCCTTCACTTATGCCTTCATGCATGGCGGCTTTGCCCATATCGCCATCAATATGGTGTGGCTCGCCGCGTTTGGTTCACCATTGGCAAACCGTCTGGGAGCGCTGTGGTTCGCGCTGTTTTTTGCCGCAACCGGGCTGGCTTCGGTCGCGCTTTTCTGGGCGATGCATCCTTATGGTG
>NZ_RZQY01000087.1:0-14157 GCF_003998575.1 Mesorhizobium sp. M7A.F.Ca.CA.001.10.2.1
GCCTGATCCTCATCGTTTACGAGAACATGCTCAAAGAATGAATCAACCGGTTCGCGCAACACGCTAAGCGCCAGCAGGGCGCCGGAAAAGTCATCGTTTTGAATCGCTTCGCCGGCTTGCTTCTCAGCCTGATTCACCGCCGCAAACAGCGATTTCTCGGCATCCTCGCGAAACAGCGCCGGCTCAACGGTTTCGGCGACCGCCGTTTTCTTCTTCTCCTCGGCGGCCAGAATGTTGGCCGCACGCTTGGTGCCGGCGAGCAGGTTCTTACCGTCCTCCGTATCGAGGAAGGAGCCCAGCGCCTCGACCCTGCGCACGATCTGCAGGAGATCGTCGTTCGGCGATTGGCCAATCTCCCCCCTTGTGGGGGAGATGCCCGGCAGGGCAGAGGGGGGCGCTTCGCGCTGAGAGGTCGGCGGGATAGCGCCCCCCTCTGTCGGCTTCGCCGACATCTCCCCCTCTAGGGGGGAGATGGGGCGCGAACCTGCCGCCAACACCGCATCGATGAGATCATGCCGTGCGCCCTGGTCACGGAGATAGACCTTCAGGCGGTCGTGGAAGAAGGAGAGGAGGTCGGAAGCCGTCCCGACAATGGATATCAGCGCCAGTCGAATATTATTCTCGACCAATATTCTAACAACCCCGAGCGCGGCCCGCCGCAACGCATAAGGGTCCTTCGACCCTGTCGGCTTTTCGTCGATCGCCCAGAAGCCGACCAGTGTATCCAGCTTGTCGGCGAGCGCGACAGCGACCGACACCAGATCGCTCGGTACGCGATCGGACGGGCCCTGCGGCTTGTAGTGTTCCTCCGCTGCAGCGGCGACCGATGCATGCTCGCCCTGAAGCAGCGCATATTTGCGGCCCATTGCGCCCTGCAGTTCCGGAAACTCGCCGACGACTTCGGTGGTGAGATCGGCCTTGGCCAAGACGGCGGCACGACCTGCGAGCGCGATAATCTCCCCCCTCGAGGGGGAGATGTCGCCGAAGGCGACAGAGGGGGTCGGCACGACCGGATGCGACGCCCCATCGCGGTCAGAGGACGCCGGCGCTTCACGCGCGGCGACCCCCTCTGGCCTGCCGGCCATCTCCTCCTCAAGGGGGGAGATTGACTGCGCCACGATCGGCGCCAGTTCTTCCGCCAATCGCTTGATCCGCTCCACCCGTTCGCCCTGCGTGCCGAGCTTGGCGTGGAAAGTCACGCCGAGATGGTCGAGCCGGGCCATGCGCTGGTCGAGCGGCTTCTTGAGATCAAGCCCGAATTTTTCCGCCGATGCCTCGAGCTCAGCCAGGTCAGGCAAATCGCCCTGGTCGGTCGTCCAGAAATAAAGCGCGTCGGACAGGCGGGCGCGCACCACCTTGCCGTTGCCGTGGGCGATCTCCTTGCCGCCATCCTTCGCTTCGATATTGGCTGTGAGGATGAAGCGGCTGGAAAGCGCGTCGTCGACACCCTGCGGCCGCGTCACAAAGCACTTCTGGTTGGCGCGGATGGTCAGTCGGATCACTTCGGCTGGAATGGCCAGGAATGCCTCCTCGAACTCGCCCATCAGCACGACAGGCCATTCGACCAGCCCGGACACCTCCTCCAGCAGCCCTTCGTCCTCGACCAGATCAAGCCCGTTGGCGAAGGCTAGATTGCGGGCGTCGGCAAGGATGATCTCCTTGCGCCGATCAGCATCGAGCACGACCTTGGCCGCTTCCAGCTTGGAAACATAGTCGTCGAAGCGGCGCACCGTGATGGCGTCAGGCGCATGGAAGCGGTGGCCGTAGGTGGTGTTGCCGGAGCGGATGCCGTCGATCTCGAAATCGACCACGACAGGCTCCTCTGTCTCCGGGCCGAAGGTGCACAGGATCGATTGCAGCGGGCGCACCCAGCGCAGCGAGCCTGGCTTGGCCGAGGCCGGTCCCCAGCGCATCGATTTCGTCCACGGGAAATTGCGGATGATGCCCGGCACCAGTTCGGCGATGATCTCTTCCGCCGCCCTGCCCGGCCTCGAAATGTGGGCGACATAAAAATCGCCCTTCTTCGGATCGGAATGGACATGGGCCTCGGCGATCGAGGAAAGTCCGGCCTTGCGCAGGAACCCCTGGACCGCCTGTTCAGGCGCCGATGTCGAAGGCCCCTTGATCTCTTCGCTTATATCTTTCGAGCGCGCGGTGAGGCCCCTGATATCGAGCGTCAGCCGGCGTGGCGTCCAGTACTCGCGCGCCGCTTCATAGGTCAGCCCCGCCTCGACCAGGCCGTCGGTCAGCATCTTCCTGAGATCACCCGCCGCCTTGCGCTGCATGCGGGCAGGAATCTCTTCCGAGCGGAGTTCTAGAAGCAGGTCAGGCATGGATGGGGCTCACGCGGCAAAATGGTCCGGGCGGGGGCATAGCAACTCGGCTGGCCGCTGTCACCCTTTCCGCGCGGGGATCGCCGATTTGCGCCCGTTTCCAGAAATTTTGGCCGCCCTGTCGGGACAAGACCGCGCCACCCGTCCTTGGATCAAAGATTTCCATGAACCGAACGCAGCGCTGAAGCGACCCACGCTCAGGCAGGAAACTATTGGCTCAACGACCATGAAAACGGCATCCAGACTTCTGCAGATCCTCGCGCTCGGCGCCTGCTTCACGGCGCAGGCTCACGGTGCCTTCTCGATGCCGGGCGTTCGACAGGCATTGCGCACGATCGACGGTGCCGGCGGTCAGGCCGTACCGCCGATCAACGTTTCCCTCGAGATGATGAAGCGGGCCTGAAGCTCAGGCCGCCAAGCCACCCGCCTGCGTCTTCAAAAACGCTTCGCCGCAGGCCTTGGCCAGATTGCGCACCCGCAGGATGTAGCTCTGCCGCTCGGTGACCGAAATCACGCCGCGTGCGTCGAGCAGGTTGAAGACATGGCTGGCCTTGATGCACTGGTCGTAGGCCGGGAAAACCATGCGGTGCATCGGCAGATTGTCGTTCGATGCCGGCGCGCCGGCGTCGAGCAGCGCCTTGCACTCGGCCTCGGCGTCCTCGAAGTGGCGCAGAAGCATCGCCGTGTTGGCGTGTTCGAAGTTGTGGCGCGAATATTCCTGCTCGGCCTGCAGGAAGACATCGCCATAGGTGACCTTGTCGGCGCCTTCGCGGCCGTTGAAATTGAGGTCGTAGACATTGTCGACGCCCTGCACATACATGGCCAGCCGCTCCAGCCCGTAGGTGAGTTCGCCGGCCACCGGCGCGCATTCGATGCCGCAGACCTGCTGGAAGTAGGTGAACTGCGAGACTTCCATGCCGTCGCACCAGCATTCCCAGCCGAGACCCCAGGCGCCCAGCGTCGGGCTTTCCCAATCATCCTCGACGAAGCGGATGTCGTGCAGCAGCGGATCGACGCCGATCGCCGCCAGCGAGCCGAGATAGAGTTCCTGCAAATTGGGCGGGTTCGGCTTCAGGATCACCTGGTACTGGTAATAATGCTGCAGCCGGTTCGGGTTCTCGCCATAACGCCCGTCCTTGGGGCGGCGCGAGGGCTGGACATAGGCAGCGTTCCAGCGTTTTGGGCCGAGCGCGCGCAGCGTCGTTGCCGGATGAAAGGTGCCGGCGCCGACTTCCATGTCGTAGGGTTGCAGGATGACGCAGCCATAGGCCGCCCAATAGTTGTGCAAGGTCAGGATCAGCCCCTGGAACGAGCGGCTGGGATGCATATGGGCGGGGATTTCAATTGTCACGGATGGCCTCGACAGCACAGGCTAGCTTGCCGGCACGTCCTAGAGACCCAACAGCAAAGCGTCAAGCAAAGCACGCCGATGCGGTCACCCCGACATTATGGACAATGTTGAAAGCTTTGCAGGGGCTGGCCCATTGCCCATCTCTGGGGCCTGCGCTCTGTTCGCCTGTGCAGCAACGACAACAGGTTTCAGCCATGCCCAGCCCGATCGTCATCCGCCCTGTCACGCGACAGGATTTCGAGCAATGGCTGCCGCTGTGGGACGGCTACAATGCATTTTATGGCCGCTCGGGTGAAACGGCCCTGCCGGGTGAGATCACCCAGATGACATGGTCTCGTTTCTTCGATGCCTATGAGCCGGTCCACGCGCTGGTGGCCGAAGGCGAGGGACAGCTTCTCGGCCTCGTGCACTATCTCTTCCATCGCAGCACCACGGCGATCGCGCCGAATTGCTATCTGCAGGACCTTTTCACCACGCAGGCCTCGCGTGGCAAAGGCATCGGACGGGCGCTGATCGAGCGCGTTTACGAGCGCGCGCAGGCGGCCGGCTCAGGCCGGGTATACTGGCTGACGCATGAGACCAATCACACGGCGATGAAGCTTTACGACAAGGTCGCCGAACACTCCGGCTTCGTCGTCTATCGCAAGCTCTTCTGAGGCAGCCAGCCGAATCCGGTTCAAACGAAAACGGGACTCCGAAAAGAGCCCCGTTTGCATTGAATTCAAATGGCGAACTTCACCCTTTCGGGGCGGGCACCGGCTCTGGCTTGACCTTCGGGGTTTCCTGCGCCGTGTTGGACTCGATCGGCGGCAGGCCCTTCATCAGCTTCTGCTGCAATTTGGCCAGCACATCGGGGTCCGGCTTCAGGTCGCGAGCCTGGTTCCACTGGAAGGTGGCTTCCAGCTTGCGGCCGACGCGCCAGTAGGCGTCGCCGAGGTGATCGTTGAGAACCGGATCTTCCGGCTTCAGCGACACGGCGCGTTCCATTTCGCGCACCGCGTCATCGAACCTGCCGAGGCGGAAATAGGCCCAACCCAGCGAATCGACGATGTAACCGTCGCTCGGCCTGAGGTCGACGGCCTTTTGAATCATCGCCAGGCCTTCCTTGAGGTTCATGTTCATGTCGACCCAGGAATAGCCGAGATAGTTCAGCACCTGCGGCTGGTCGGGGAACAGTTCCAGCGCCTTGCGGAAGTTCGGCTCGGCCTTGGGCCATTCCTTCAGACGCTCATAAGCGATGCCGCGCTGGTAGAAGATGTTCCAGTTGGCCGCGGTCGGCGCCTTCAGCACCTCGACGGCCTTATCGTAGAGAGTGGCGGCCGAACGGAAATCGTCCTTCGAGGAATAGACGCCGCCGAGCGCCAGATAGGCGCGCATGTCATTGGGATGGGCGTCGACCAAGGCTTTCAGATGGGTGATCGCTTCTTCGTGACGGTCGAGATCGGCAAGATTGAGGCCGAGTTGCAGGTCCGAAAGCTCCTTCAGCGGCGAAGCGGCGGGAATCCGGCGATAGAGCGCGATGGCACCTTCGCCGTCCTTCAATTGCTCGGACACGGCGGCGAGTTGCACAAGGGCAGCGTCGCTGTCAGGCTTCAAAGCAAGCGCATATTGCAGATAGAGGCGCACGAACGGCTCGCCGCCGCCACGGTTGAGCGCGGTGGCGAGGTCGAGCAGGATTTCGGAGGCGCCATCGGATGGGCCGGCAACCAGCGGCGCAATCTTGTCGCCTTTTGCAATTCGGTCGCGCAAGGCGACGATTTCCAGCTTGCCCGGCGAAAACGCCTCGGCTTGGTCGAGCACCGACAGCGCCTTGGTCTTGTCGCCCTTGCGGACCAGGAACGAGGCGTAGGCCTGGGCGTTGCGCATCCAGGTTTCGGGAGCAGCACCGCCGGCGGCGGTATCCTGCATGGTCGCGGCATAGATCGCCTCGGCCTTTTCGGGCATGCCGGATGCATCAGCGATCAGGGCGCGGTGGAACGACTTGAACAGGCCGAACCAATCCGGCCCCTGCAGCTTGTCGATGGACGCCATCGCATCGGCAGGCTCGCCGGCGCCTTGCTGCGCCCAGCCGGACATCACGCCGGAGATCAACCGGTCGAGATCGGATTCCAGCGACAGCTTGAGCCAGTACTGCGCCTTGGTGAAATCCTTCTTGTGGAAGGAATCGACGGCGAGCGCCAAGCGCGAGAAACGCTCGACGTCAGGCACTTCCTTGAGCTTGTCGGCATAGACCAGGGATTCGTCGAAGCGCCCTTGCGCGATCAGCGACAGCATCAGGCTCTGCTGCAGGCCGGTGTCGCTCGGGTCGAAGGCCAATGCTTGCTTGTAGTAGGCGATGGCCCTGTCGAGGTCGTTGTCGCCCTCGGCGACCCGGGCCGCCAGATAAGCGCCCGAAAACGACGTGATCTTGACCGGTTCGGTGGTTTGCTTGGCATAGGCCGGCAAAGCCGAGATCGCCATGCCGGTCACAATTGCCAGCCTTGTCAGCCAGCGCGCACGTCCTTGCCGCATCATATCCCTTTCAGCCAGGCGCCATCTCCGCATCAGCGGGATCGGCGTAGACTCGATCTTTCCAGGCAAAGCATGGCCTTTTTGGGGTCGCGCTTCAATCCGCCTCGAATTCACAATCCGGGCACCCGATTAACAAATCATGGCGACAGGCACCAGTTTTCCGGTCTTGAATTTCGGTGTTGGCCCTGCGCGGCGCCGAAGATATCGCAGATTCGACCCTTGAGCTCGGCTTCGACCGCTAAGGCTCGGGGCCAATATCAACCCTCGGCTGGCGCGGCGGACCGCTGCACCAGCGTGTCGCTGTATCCACCGGCCGCTATCGTGCTGCACAGTTCGTTCCATTCGCAGCCGCCGCAGGCCTTGCGTACAAGGCCAGCCGAAAACGCCTGCCGCATCCGGGCCAAGGTCCCCGTGTCGAGATCGAGGTGGGTGCCGACCCGGATTGGCCGCGCCAGCAATTCTCCTACATCCAGCGCGGCGAGCCGGTCCCGCTCGACGACGCTCTCGTTGAGGCAGTGAGGTTCCGGCTCGTCGAGCAATGGAGCGCAGACATCGTCGGGGCCGGAAACGAGGAGGATGTCCTCGCCCCGGCTCAGGCGCTCCGCGACGCGATCATAATTGGCGGTGAAGGCGGGGCTGTATCCCTTGCCCACATAGGTGAGCGGGCAAAGGAGATGATGGGCGCGCAGCTTGATCGTCACGGATTGGCCGGCTTGGCCTTGCCGCCGGGAAAGGCCATGAGGGTCGCGGCACCCAGCGCTGACTTGAGCAAGCCGCCGACGATGAACGGCAGGAAGCCGAAGGTAACGGCCTGTTCGGCTCCAATCATGACGGCAAGCCATGCTGTGCCCAGCACAAGGCAGGCAAGGTTGCCAAGCAGCATGGCGACAAAGGCAAGCATCACCCTTTTGCCGTTCCAGCCGCGTTCTGCTAGCCAGCCGACCAAGGCGCCGACAAGCGGGAAGGCGAAGAGATAGCCACCCGTCGGCCCGACGAAATGCGCCGCACCCGCTGCCCCTCCGGACAGAACCGGAAAGCCGACCGCACCCTCGACCAGCCAGGCGACGATGGTGAGCGCGCCAAGCCGCCAGCCATAGAGCGCGCCGATCAGGGTCACGGCAAAGGTCTGCATGTTTACCGGGACCGGCACCATCGGCACCTCGATATAGGACGCCAGCGCCAGGAACAGGGTGCCAAGCACGACGGCTCCAACCTGCCAGGCAAGAGAACGATCCTGGAGCCGGAGCGGACTGAACGACGGCTTGCCGGGGGAGAATGCGACGTCTGTCATTGGGATTCCTTTGATCGATTGAAAATTATAGATAATTTCTCTTTCCGATCTATTATCGAATCCACACTTCCCTGGAGATTGCAAGCCCTGGCTTTGGCGGAGGCCGACTAACCTACGATGGCAAAAGCTTCGCGCGTCGTCCCGGAGGCCGTCCTGACCGGCTTGCGGCCAATCCATTGGACGTGCCGCCCCAGTGTGACGGCCGCGGATTCGGTGTTTCCCTGCCGCAAGGCGGAGAGGATCGCGCGATGGTCCTGATCGGTGCGCGTCTCCCACTCCGACCGCCATGCCGCGAACAGGAAACGGGCGCTTGCCGCGTGCAGATCGTCGATGGTCGCGAGCAGGCGCGGCATGCCGCATGGCGACAGGATCAAGCGGTGGAAGGCGCGGTTGGCCTCTTCCCACGACCTGACATCGCGGGACTTGTCGCCGGCCTTGGTCGCCTCCTCGGCGAGATCGAGAATGGCCGATGTCAGGTGCGGCGCGGCGTGGCGCAGCGCCAGCACCTCAAGGGCGGCGCGCATTTCGGCGACCTCCTTGACCTCGCCCAGATCGAAAGACGCGACGCGCACGCCGCGCCGCGGCTCGCCGATGGCCAGCCCTTGCGCCTCCAGACGCCGGAAGGCCTCGCGCACGGGAACATGGCTGGTTTGGAATTCCTCGGCGATATGATCCTGCCGAAGCCTGGCCCCCGGCTCGATCGCGCCGGATATGATGCGGTCCGCCAGAACCTTGCTGATGCGCACCGCGATGGTGTCGTCTGTGCCCTTTGCCATGTTTTATAGATAATTTGCGGCAGGGCAGCTTGTCGAGACAATTGCAGTCGAAATCGCGAGGCGCCAGAAGCAAGACTCAAGGCTGTGAGACGAAACCGTCGAGCGCAGGCATCGCCACGGTGACCAGGTCATGCAGCCGCTTCTTCGGCACCCCGTCGCGCGCCTGCACTGAGAGGCCAAACAACAGCGTGGTGTAGTAGTCGCCAAGCGCTTCCGGATCGGTATCCGGCTTGAGGTCGCCGTCGCGAACACCCTTTCTCAGGCGCTCCACAATCAATGCATTGCGCGCCAGTCGGCGCTCGGCCAGCCAATGCAGCACGCCGTCATTTTCGGTAGCGCAGTTGGTGGCGGCCGAGACAACCATGCAGCCCTTCGGCAGATCCGGCCTTGTGTAGATATCGATCGCATCGCGCAGCAGCCGCTCGACAAACCGCCGAGCGGTTGGTTCTTCGGCAAGGGCACCGGTGGCGAAGCTTCCTTCGCTGGTTTCGTAGAGAACAACGGCTTCGCGAAACAGATCCTCCTTCGAGCCAAAGGCGGCATAGATGCGCGCCGAGGCCAGGCCAAGCATGGAGACGAGGTCGGCCATCGAGGTGCCCTCGTAGCCGCGCATCCAGAAGGCATCGCGCGCTTTCTGCAGAGCCTGGGCTCTGTCGAACTCCCTTGGCCGTCCCGCCATCGCAACCTCCATTTCTTTATCGATCCACAAATAATCCGCTTGACTCAAGATTGCAAATTCAATTCTTTGTCGATCGATAAAGAATCGAAAGGAGACTGGCATGAGTTCACTCGATCAAGGGCTGCCATTCGGCGCCACTGCGACACAGGGAGGGATTGGCGCGAAGCGCGGCGCCACGCTGGCATTGCTCGCCTTCGCCCAGCTTATCATCGCTCTCGACATCAACATCGTCTTCGTGGCGCTGCCCGAAATCGGGGCTGGGCTGGGCTTTTCCGGCCAGACCTTGCAATGGGTGGTGAGCGCCTACACCGTGTTTACCGGCGGTTTTCTGCTGTTCGGCGGCCGCGCCGCCGACCTTATCGGTCAGCGCCGCATCTTCATCTTCGCGCTCTGGCTCTATGCGCTTTCGTCGCTGGTCGGCGGCCTCGCCTGGTCGCCGGAAATCATCATCGCTGCGCGTGCCGTGCAAGGCATCGGCGGCGCTTTCCTGTTCCCGGCGACGCTCTCGCTGATCAACCGCCTGTTTGCCGAAGGACCGGAACGCAACAGGGCGCTGGCGGTGTGGGGCGGTGCCGGCGCGAGCGGCCTTACCCTTGGCTCACTGGCCGGTGGAATCCTGACAGGCGCCTTCGGCTGGTCGTCGGTCTTCTACGTCAATGTGCTGCTGGCTGGCATCGCCATCATCGCCGCATTTGCCATCATTCCGCGCGATCCCAAGCGGCACCAGCACCGCAACTTCGATCTGCCGGGCGCGCTGACCGTCACCGCAGGCGCCACATTGCTGGTCTTCACGCTGGTCCAGGGACCTGAATATGGCTGGGGTTCGCCAGCGATCATCGCCAGCGCCGCACTGGCAGCGATCTTCATTATCGCCTTCGCGCTGATTGAGGCGAAGAGCGCTGACCCGCTGATGCCGCTGCGGCTGTTCCGCAATCGCAGCCTCGTCGCCGGCATGACGATCACCTTCCTGTTCATGGGAACGTTCGGAGCCCTGCCCTATTTCCTGACCGTGCTGTTGCAGACCGTACATGGCTTCACCGCCCTGCAAACAGGCCTGGCGTTCCTGGTGCCGTCGATCGCCATCGCCGCCGGCACGCAGCTCGGTGAGCGCCTGGCGACGCGCTTTTCTACACGCTCGACCCTGGTCGGCGGCATGATAGTCGGCGCAGCCGGCACAGCGCTGATGGTCCTTGGAGCATCAGCCGACAGCAGCTATGCCGCCATCGTTCCCGGCCTGATCATCTCCGGTGTCGGACAGGGCATCGTCTGGACCGCCATGTGGATCGCGGCCGCGTCGGGCGTGGCACACGACGAACAGGGCGTTGCCTCGGGAATGGCCTGCACGACGCTCAACATCGGCAACGCGATCGGCATGGCGACATTGATCGCGATCGCCAACAGCCATGTCGGCGGATTGACTGGCGATGCACTGAAGGCCGCGATCGCCGACGGCATACAGATCGCCTTCTGGCTGGCGGCGGCGGGCATCTTTGTCAGCCTGCTGGCCGCGTTCGCTTTGCCGGGAAAGGCGAAGCAGCGGGCAACCGGGTGACGCCGCTCAGTTCACCCGGCTGATGCAGAAATCGATGACGTCGATCAGCGCCGATTTCTGCGGCGTCGCTTCCAGCGGCGCCAGCGCGTCGCGGGCGATCTCGCCGAAATGGCGGGCTCGTCCGATCGTGTCGGCGATGGCGCCATGGCGAGTCATCAGGCCGATCGCCTTTTCCAGGCCGGCGTCATCGGTGACATTGTCCTCGATGGCACGCTTCCAGAAAGTGCGCTCGGCCTTCGTGCCCCGCCGATAGGCGAGAATGACCGGCAAGGTCACCTTGCCTTCGCGGAAATCGTCGCCGACATTCTTGCCGAGATCCTTGCTGGTGCCGCCATAGTCCAGCGCGTCATCGATCAGCTGGAAGGCAAGGCCGAGATTCATGCCGTAGGAGCGCAGCGCCGCACGATCGTTGCGGGTCGCCTGGGCAATGACGGGCCCTACCTCGGCAGCAGCCGAAAAAAGTGCGGCGGTCTTGGCCTTGATGACGGCGAAATGCTCGTCCTCGGTGGTTTCGAGGTTCTTGGCGGCGGCAAGCTGCATAACCTCGCCCTCGGCGATGATCGAGGCAGCACTCGACAGGATATCGAGCGCTTCGAGCGAGCCGACATCGACCATCATGCGGAAAGCCTGGCCGAGCAGGAAGTCGCCGACCAGCACGCTTGCCTGGTTGCCCCAGATCATGCGGGCGGTCTTCTTGCCGCGCCGCATGCCGCTCTCGTCGACGACATCGTCGTGCAGCAGCGTCGCCGTGTGCATGAATTCGACGGAGGTGGCGAGCTTGACGTGGCCCTCGCCGGCATAGCCGAACATCTGCGCGGCGGCGAGCGTCAGCATCGGCCGCAGCCGTTTGCCGCCGGACGAGATCAGATGATTGGCGACCTCCGGGATCATCTCGACGTCGGAGCCGGCCTTGGACAGGATCAATTCATTGACGCGCCCCATATCGGCGGCAGTCAGATCGATCAGATCCTTGATGGAGGCGGGCTCCCGCTTCCCGTTTTCGATGTTGAGAACGACACCCACGACAATCACTCCCGTCTTGGTATAGAGCGTGCGACGGCACCCTTAGTCCCTGCATGGACTCTAGGGCGGCGGACATGGCCACGGCAAGTGGCGAATTGGCGCGGCGTCGATGACGGAATGTCAACGACCACAGAGGGAACGGGGCTCTGCCTCGGAATCCCCTGCCCGTTTACATCAATAGCGCAAACTGCGAGTTTCATACGATGATAGAACTTGTCCGCACCAACGATGCCGTGATCATCTCCTTTGTGGAATCGCTGATGCGCGACGCCGGCATCGCCTGCTTTGTCGCCGATCAGAATATGAGCATTCTCGAAGGATCGATCGGTCTTTTGCAGAAACGCGTCATGGTCGACGCCGACCAGGCCGACGCGGCACGGCGCATCCTCAGGGATGCCGGCATCGCCAACGAGATCCGCGGAAAATAATGCCCGCCGCGCCCGCCCTTGTTCCGGACACGCCGGCCCATACGGTCGACGCCTTCCATCGCGGCCGGTTCTGGCTCGTCCAGCCCAAGCAGGGCGGCCATCGCGCCGGCATGGATGCGATGATGCTGGCGGCATCCGTGCCATCGACCTTTGGCGGGCGCCTGGCCGATTTCGGCGCGGGAGCCGGAGCTGCCGGACTGGCGGTGCTGTCACGCTGCCCGGCGGCAGAGGCGGTGCTTGTCGAACGCGCGCCGGAAATGGCGGCCTTCGCGGCGGCGACGCTTGCCCATCCCGGCAATGCCCATCTGAGCGATCGCGCCTCCGTGCTGGTCGCCAATGTCACCGTATCGGGCCGGGCGCGGGCGGCCGCCGGCCTCGCCGACAACGACTTCGACTTCGTCATCATGAACCCGCCTTTCAATGCCCCCCGGGACCGCGCCACATCGGATCGCCTGCGAAAGGAAGCCCATGTCATGGAGGACGGGCTGTTCGAGAGCTGGATCAGAAGTGCGGCGGCGGTGGTGAGGCCGCGCGGCGGGCTCGCCGTAATCGCCCGGCCCGAACAGCTCGGCGCCATTCTCGATGCGATCGCCGGCCGCTTCGGCGATGCCGAGATGCTCGCCGTCCACCCTCGTCCCGATGCGGCGGCGATCCGCATCGTCGTGCGGGCAGCGCTCGGGGCGCGGGGAAAGCTTGCCATACGCCCGCCCCTAATGCTCCACACGCAGTCAGGCAACGGCCCCGACGAGCGCAGCGAAATGATCACCAACGGCCTCGCCTCGCTGTTCGGAGATTGAGCTATTCTGCCCGGCGACATTGCCGTTGGCCGGGAAATCCCTACATGCCTGCAACCCACCGACCGGAGACCGCGCCCTCGTGAAACGCCTTATCAACCGCCTGCTGCCGAAATCCTGGCGCTCCACCGTCGTCACCATTCCGGTGATCCGGCTGCACGGCACCATCATGGCAGGCGGTGGCCAGTTTCGGCCGAGCCTGTCGCTGGCTTCCACCGCCGGCCTCATCGAGAAGGCGTTCTCCTACGACGCGCCGGCGGTCGCCATCTCGATCAATTCGCCGGGCGGCTCGCCGGTGCAGTCTCGGCTGATCTTCAAGCGCATCCGTGACCTGGCCACGGAAAAGAACAAAAAGGTACTGGTCTTCGTCGAGGATGTCGCGGCGTCGGGCGGCTACATGATCGCGGTCGCCGGTGACGAGATCTTCGCCGATCCGTCGTCCATCGTCGGTTCGATCGGCGTGGTATCGGCCTCGTTCGGCTTCCCTGAACTGATGAAAAAGATCGGTGTCGAGCGCCGTGTCCACACCGCCGGCCAGAACAAGGCGGTGCTCGATCCGTTCAAGCCCGAGAAGAAGGAAGATGTCGAACGGCTGAAGGCGCTGCAGCTCGAGGTGCACGCAACCTTCATCGACCTCGTCAAGGAGCGGCGCGGCACGAAACTGAAGGACGACCCGGACCTGTTCACCGGCCTGTTCTGGACCGGCATCAAGGGCCTCGAACTCGGTCTGGTCGATGCGCTCGGCGACATGCGCACTGTGCTCAAGACCCGTTTCGGGGCGAAAACCCAGCTCAGGCTGATCACGACACCGCGCGGTTTTCTTAGCCGCTTCGGCCTGTTCGGCTCAAGCAAGGGCTTTTCAGCGCCCGATATCGTAGCCGCTGCCGCCAGCGGCGTGATCGATGCGGCGGAAGAGCGCGCATTGTGGTCTCGCTTCGGGCTTTGAAAACCCGGCAAAACCGTCTAGCATGAGAGCTTGAGTTTCATGCATGTCGTGTCCCCAAAACCGGGTCGACATGCATCAACCGACCCGACCGGCCGCCTTCGCCGGCCCAGCGTGGGAGGAGTTTTGGCATGCCGCAGATCATTTTCTTCGCCGTCGTTGGCGTTGCCGCTTATTTCGGCTACCGCACCTTCATTAGGGAAGCCGAGCGCGTGACCGCCAAGGTGCGGCGCACAGAAAAGCAGACGGCCAACGGCGCGATCGGAACGCTGGTCAAGGATCCGAAGACCGGCGAATACCGACTGGCCAAGGACTGACCATCATTTCGCTTACATCAAACGCAGTGGACACCGCTTTCGGTGTGCGCACTTGGCCTGCGTACGCCAAAATCAATCTTGCGCTGCATGTCACCGGCAGGCGCCCTGACGGCTATCATCTGATAGAAAGCCTAGCGGTGTTCACGCGTTTTGGCGACA
>NZ_RZQY01000880.1:0-1956 GCF_003998575.1 Mesorhizobium sp. M7A.F.Ca.CA.001.10.2.1
GGGTGTTGCGACCTATAGGGGGACTTCAACGCCATGACAAGCAAGCCCTTCTGTCAGCCGTCACGCCAATGCCGAGGTAGCCATGGAAAGCCAGACCATCGTCGAAGCCCTGCTGCTCGGCCTGCTGGAGGGGTTGACCGAGTTCATCCCGGTGTCGTCGACCGGCCATATTCTGCTTGCCGGTCATTTCCTCGGCTTCCATTCGACCGGCAAGGCCTTCGAGATCCTGATCCAGCTCGGCGCCATCCTGGCGATCCTCAGCGTCTATTTCCGCCGCCTGTGGAAGATGCTGCTCGAACTGCCGCATGACCGGCTGACGCGGCATTTCGCCATCGGCATCCTGATCGCCTTCCTGCCGGCGGCGATCATCGGCGCGCTGGCGCATGATTTCATCAAGACGGTGCTGTTCGAATCGCCGAGGCTGATCTGCATCATGCTGATCATCGGCGGCGTCGTGCTGCTGGCGGTGGACCGCATGAACCTCAAGCCGGTCTACCGCGATGTCGAGCGCTTCCCGACCCGGCTTTACCTGCAGATCGGGCTTTTCCAGTGCCTGTCGCTCATTCCCGGTACATCGCGTTCGGGCTCGACCATCGTCGGCGCCCTGCTTTTGGGCGTCGATAAGCGCGCTGCCGCTGAATTTTCCTTCTTCCTTGCGATCCCGACCATGGTCGGCGCCTTTGCCTTCGACCTGTTCAAGAACCGCAACGTGCTGAGCAGTGCCGACCTGCCGATCATCGCCGTCGGCTTCGTCGCCGCCTTCGTCACGGCGCTCATCGTCGTACGCTTCCTGCTCGATTATGTCTCGCGCAAAGGCTACGCGCTGTTCGGCTGGTGGCGGCTGGTGGTCGGCGGTGTCGGGTTGATGGCGCTGATGATCTGGGGGTGAGGAGTGGTCCGCGAAGCGGACGGAAAGCCAATTGCTTGGCTTTCCGAACGACGAACGGTGAAGGCCCGGTTCGCCTTCGGGCGGATCAAAAGGTCCGGTGGACCTTTTGAAGGGACTGAACGCCCGAAGGGCAGGGAGCCAGCGAAGGGCGAGCAACGCCCGTAAGTGGCCCCTCAACTCCTCCCGTAAAACGCGTTCTCGACATGCACCGGCCAGCGCCAGGGCAGCACCGCGACCATGTCGAAGCGCATCGACAGCCTGCCGTAGTCCGCTTGGCGCGACAGCCAGATGTCGGCCGCGCCTTCTATTCGACGTTCCGATTCGTGACCGATCGCCTCCATGGCTTCCATCAGCGTGCGGCGCGCCTTGACCTCGACGAACAGCACCAGATCGCCGCGCCGCGCGATCAGGTCGATCTCGCCGAAGCGTGTGCGGTGGCGGCGCGCAAGGATTCTGTAGCCCTTCATCATCAGTGCTGCCGCCGCCAGCCATTCACCGCGATGGCCGCGCCGATAGGCCTTTTGGCGGCTGACGCTTGGGCGCTCAGCCACTGTCGCTTTCTCCAGAAGTCTCCCTAAGGTCAAGCAGCCGCCGATAGAGGGCCTGTTTCTGGCCGCCGGTCATCTTCGCGGCTTCCGCGGCCGCCTTGGAGGCCGGCATTTCGACGGCAAGCGACAGAAGCAGACGGTCGATGTCTTCAGGCTCGTCGACCCTGGCCTCGGCCGGACCGACGCAGACGACGATTTCGCCCTTCGGCGTATCGGCCGCAGCATAGTGGTCGACCAGCGCCTGCAGCGTGCCGGTTCGCATCTCTTCGAAGGTCTTGGTCAATTCCCTGCCGATAGCGGCCTTGCGCTCGCCGCCGAGCGCTTCGACCATGGCAGCCAGGGAGTCAGCCAGCCGGCGCGGCGATTCAAAGAAAATCAATGTCGCCGGCACGGCCTTCAGTGCTTCCAGCCGTGTCAGCCGCTGCCCTGATTTGACCGGCAGGAAGCCGGCGAACAGGAAGGCATCGGAGGGCAGGCCGGATGCCGTCAGCGCCGCCAGCGGCGCTGACGGGCCGGGGA
>NZ_RZQY01000881.1:0-1954 GCF_003998575.1 Mesorhizobium sp. M7A.F.Ca.CA.001.10.2.1
GGTCGAAGCAATGACGCTGGCCGATCGCATCGTCATCATGCGCGACGGCCATATCGAACAGGTCGGCACGCCCGACGAGGTCTTTCGGCGGCCGGCAACCCGCTTCGTTGCCGGCTTCATCGGTTCGCCGCCGATGAATTTGCACGAGGCCACGATCGATGACGGCCAGATGGTTTTCGCCAACGGCGAAAAGCTGCCGCTGCCCGCTCAGTTCAAGGCCAATGTCACGACCGGCGACAAGGTTGTGTTCGGGCTACGGCCGGACGACATCTATCCAACCGGCCATGGCATCAGTTCCGGTGGCGCGGCAGACGTCCACCAGATCGAACTGCCGATCACCGTTACCGAACCGCTCGGGAACGAGACGCTGGTGTTCGTCGAATTCAACGGTACGGACTGGGTGTCGCGCATGCTGAACCCGAGGCCACTCCGGCCGGGCGAGCGCGTCGCCATGAGCCTCGACATGTCGCAGGCGCATCTGTTTGCCACTGAGACCGGAAAGACATTGCGGAGCTGATCGGCATGACCAGAATCGAGAAAGTCGACCTTCGGATGGTGGACCTTGTGCCCAAGGTCAAACGCACCGACGCCATCCAGAGCTTCGTCAGCCAGGAAACGCCGATCGTGACCATCACCGATTCCGACGGCGCGGTCGGCACCGGCTACAGCTACACGATCGGCACCGGCGGCTCGTCGGTGATGCGGCTTTTGTCAGACCATCTGGTGCCGCGCCTGATCGGCCGCGACCCCGACATGATCGAGGCGATCTGGCACGATCTCGAATTCGCCACGCATGCCACCACGATTGGCGCGATCACCGCTATAGCGATCGCGGCGATCGACACGGCACTATGGGATCTGCGGGCCAAGAAACAGAACCTGCCGCTGTGGAAACTGGCCGGCGGTGCCAAGGATCGCTGCCCGCTCTACACGACCGAAGGCGGTTGGCTGCACATCGAGACGCAGGCGCTGGTTGACGATGCGCTAGCCGCCAAGGCGAAGGGCTTTCGCGGCTCGAAAGTGAAAATCGGCAGGCCGCACGGGTCGGAGGATCTTGCGCGCCTGTCGGCGGTGCGCAAGGCTGTCGGCGACGGCTATGAGATCATGACCGACGCCAATCAGGGATTTTCGATCGACGAGGCGATCCGGCGCGCCGCGAGGTTGCGCGAACTCGACCTCGCCTGGATCGAGGAGCCGCTGCCGGCCGACGATATTGACGGACATGTGCGGTTGTCGAACTCGACGCCGACGCCGATCGCGATCGGCGAGTCGCTCTATTCCATTCGCCATTTTCGCGAATACATGCAGAAAGGCGCCTGCTCGATCGTGCAGGTCGATGTCGGCCGCATCGGCGGCATCACGCCCTGGCTCAAGATCGCGCACGCGGCGGAGGCCTTCGACATTCCGGTCTGCCCGCATTTCCTGATGGAACTGCATGTCAGCCTGACCTGCGCTGTTCAGAACGGCCGATACGTCGAGTACATTCCGCAGCTCGACCAGTTGACCGGCAAGCGCCTGCGGATCGAGGATGGCCAGGCGCTGGCGCCCGACGAGCCGGGCATCGGCATCGATTGGGACTGGGACGCGGTCAAGGCCATGAGCATCGCCGAATTCACCACGGCGATCACGAAATAGGAGACGGGCATGCAGCGGATGGGGATGGTTCTGCGACTGAAGCCGGAAAAGGTCGATGAGTATGTCCGCCTCCATGCCGCCGTCTGGCCCGACGTGCTGGCCATGATCTCCGCCTGCAACATCAAGAATTATTCGATCTACCTGAAGCGGCCGGAGAACCTGCTGTTCAGCACTTTCGAATATCACGGCAGCGACTACGAAGCCGACATGGCGAAGATGGCGGCCGATCCGAAGACGCAGGAATGGTGGGCGGTCTGCATGCCATGCCAGGAGCCGCTGGCGACGCGCAAAGAGGGCGAGTGGTGGGCCGAGATGGACG
>NZ_RZQY01000882.1:0-1954 GCF_003998575.1 Mesorhizobium sp. M7A.F.Ca.CA.001.10.2.1
TCGATGTGACGCTGCCGGTGCGGCAGTCGCCGGCTGAGCGCGGCCGTATACACCCGATCAGCCAGGTCATCGACGAGATTGCGGCGATCTTCGGCGACCTCGGATTTTCCATCGCCGAAGGTCCCGATATCGAGACCGATTACTACAATTTCACCGCGCTGAATTTCCCAGAAGGCCATCCGGCGCGCGAGATGCACGACACCTTCTTCTTCCAGCCGGACGAGAAGGGCGAGCGCAAGCTTCTGCGCACCCACACTTCGCCGGTGCAGATCCGCACCATGGAGACGAAGAAGCCGCCGATCCGCATCGTCATTCCGGGCAAGACCTACCGGCAGGATTCGGATGCCACCCACTCGCCGATGTTCCATCAGGTCGAGGGGCTGGTGATCGACAAGACGGCCAACGTCGCCAACATGAAGTGGGTGCTGGAGGAGTTCTGCAAGGCCTTCTTCGAGGTGCCGCAGGTCAAGATGCGCTTCCGGCCGTCCTTCTTCCCGTTCACCGAACCGAGCCTCGAGGTCGATATCCAGTGTGACCGCTCCAGGCCCGGCGAAGTGCGCTTCGGCGAAGGCTCCGACTGGATGGAGATCCTCGGCTGCGGCATGGTGCACCCCAACGTGCTGCGCCATGGCGGGCTCGATCCGGACGAATATCAGGGCTTTGCCTGGGGGATGGGCATAGACCGTATCGCCATGCTGAAATACGGCATGCCGGACCTGCGCGCCTTCTTCGATGCCGACGTGCGCTGGCTGTCGCATTACGGGTTCAGGCCGCTCGACATGCCGACGCTGTTCGGAGGCCTGAGCGCATGACAGCGCCCTATGCCGGCGGCTGCCGCTGCGGCGCCGTGCGGTTCGAGGCATCAGTCGAACCGCATCACGTCAGCTATTGCCATTGCGGCGATTGCCGGCGGGCCAGCGGCGCGCCGATGTCGGCCTTTGTCGGCTTCCTGGTCGATCAGGTCGCGTTCACCGGCAAGGCGCTGAAGATGTATGAGAACGGCCCGGTGACGCGCTCCTTCTGCGGCACCTGCGGCTCACCCATCGCCTATGTCGACGAGCGGCTGGAGGACGACATCTACTTCATGCTCGGCGCCATGGATGCGCCGGCCGATTTTGAGCCGACGCAGCATGCCTATGTCAGCGAACAGCTTGCCTTCCTGCATATATCCGACGACCTGCCGAGACATCTGAAAACAAGCGTCAAAAGACCAGACGGAACAGTCCCATGAAATTCACCCTCTCCTGGCTCAAGGACCACCTAGAGACCGACGCCACGCTTGACGAGATCGTCGAGCGGCTGACCTCGATCGGCCTCGAAGTCGAGCATGTCGACGACAAGTCGAGCCTGAAACCCTTCGTCATAGCCAGGGTGTTGACGGCGGTGCAGCACCCCGATGCCGACCGGCTGCGCGTGCTGACCGTCGATACGGGCAACGGCAAGCCACCCGTGCAGGTCGTCTGCGGCGCGCCCAATGCGCGGGCCGGCCTGATCGGCGCCTTTGCCGCGCCCGGCACCTATGTGCCCGGCATCGACGTGACGCTGACGGTCGGCAAGATCAGGGGGGTCGAAAGCCATGGCATGATGTGTTCCGAGCGCGAGCTGGAACTGTCCGACGAGCACAACGGCATCATCGACCTGCCTGAGGATGCGCCTGTCGGCACCAGCTTCGCTGCCTATGCGCACATCGACGATCCGGTCATCGAGATCAATTTGACGCCGAACCGGCCGGATGCGACCAGCGTCTACGGCATCGCCAGGGATCTGGCGGCGAGCGGGCTTGGCCGCCTCGTCGGCGGCGCCATCATGCCGCATGTCGGCAACGGCATGTGTCCGGTCAAGGTAACGATCGAAGCGCCGGAGCTCTGTCCCGGCTTCGCGCTCAGGCTGGTCAAGGGCGTCAAGAATGGGCCGTCGCCAAAATGGCTGCAGCAGCGGCTGATCGCCATCGGGC
>NZ_RZQY01000883.1:0-1952 GCF_003998575.1 Mesorhizobium sp. M7A.F.Ca.CA.001.10.2.1
TGAGAAGGGCTCGTTCACCGGCGCCACCGACAAGCACACGGGCAAGTTCGTCGAAGCGCATTCGGGCACACTGTTCCTCGACGAGATCGGCGACCTGCCGCTCGACGTGCAAGTCAAGCTGTTACGCGCGGTCCAGGACGGCGAGGTCGATCCGGTGGGTGGGCGCTCGACCGTCAGGGTCGACATCAGGCTGATTTCGGCGACGCACCGCAACCTCCTGCAGCAGGTCAAGGACGGCAAGTTCCGCGAGGATCTGTTCTATCGGCTGAACGTCTACCCGATCTTCGTGCCGCCGCTGCGCGACCGCCGCGACGACATCCCCTATCTGGTCACCCATTTCATGGAGAAGGTGGCGCCGGCCGACCCGCACCGTCGCCTGCAGGGTATTTCGGCGGCAGCGCTCGCCGTGCTGCAGGCCTATGACTGGCCTGGAAACATCCGGCAGCTCGAAAATGCCGTCTTCCGGGCCTCGGTGCTTTGCGAAGGCGATGTGCTTTCCGCCGAGGACTTCCCGCAGATACGGGCGCAAGTGGAAGGCACCGTCAACCTGGATATGGACGGCGATGCGCCGGCGCCCTCCCAGTCTTTGCAGGAGCGCGATGACGAAGCCTTGCCCGGCGAGGGCGGCCCAGCAATCGCGTTCGATCCGCCGGCAAGGCTGCAGCCTCGCTTCGGCACGTTGCGGGCGCTCGACGAGCGCGGCAATGTGCGGGCACTGGCCGATGTCGAACTCGAGATGATCAAGCTTGCCATCGATCACTACAACGGACAGATGAGCGAAGTCGCCCGCCGACTCGGGATCGGTCGCTCGACGCTCTATCGCAAGCTCAAGGAACACGGCATCGATCCGGAGACGGGCCGCGTAGACCGGCTCGCCTCCTAAGGGCGATGCCGGGCTGAGCTTCGGAATCCGGCTTGCCACAAGGCCGACGCCAGCTTGCAATGCCACAGCAGGCCTTGTATCGCCGTTTCGGCGGCATTGTGGCTGTGTCATGGACAGCTCTGTTCACGCATTAAAGCTAACGGTAACAGATCGTGTTCGGGCCGAAGGCGGAAATCTGATCTAAACCAGCGGTTTACCAAGAAACCTTGTGAACAATTTTTGACGGGATATCGCCACGGTGTTACCGCATTTCGGCTTCAATAAGCGATGATTAACCATTAGGATCGATATTCGGGTGTGCTAATGCCACATCCGTTTGGACAAATCCGGGGACAAACGGCAGCCTGCAAGGCCTTTTGATTTGAACAGAATCGAACGACACACAAACAGGCGGCACCATCATTTGAGCATCTGGCCGAAGTGGCTGGCAGTGTTGGTTGTCGCTTTTGGTTTTGTTGCCGCGGCTGCGAGCGGAGCCAGCGCCGAAACACGGTCGCTGAAGCTTTATCATCTCCACACCCACGAGAAGGCCGAGATCGTCTACAAGCGCAACGGCCGCTACGTTCCCGAGGGTCTCAGGAAGATCAACATCATTTTGCGCGACTGGCGTCGCAACGAGCCGACCAAGATGGATCCGCGCCTGCTGGATCTGGTCTGGGAAGCGTATCGGGAAGCCGGCGCCACGGACTACATCCAGGTCATCTGCGGCTATCGCTCGCCGTCGACGAACTCGATGCTGCGCGGCCGCAGCAGGGGCGTCGCCGAGAAGAGCCAGCACATGCTCGGCAAGGCGATGGATTTCTATATTCCCGGCGTGCCGCTTAAGAAGCTGCGCAACATCGGTCTCAAGATGCAGGGCGGCGGCGTCGGCTACTATCCGTCATCCGGTTCGCCGTTCGTCCACATGGATATCGGCAATGTGCGCCATTGGCCCGGTATCAGCCGGCAGGAACTGGTCAGCCTGTTCCCCAATGGCAAGACGCTGCATGTGCCGAGCGACGGCAGGCCGCTGCCCGGCTTTGAGCAGGCGCTCGCCTCCTACAAGGCGCGCAAGGGTTCAGGCTCGCCG
>NZ_RZQY01000884.1:0-1947 GCF_003998575.1 Mesorhizobium sp. M7A.F.Ca.CA.001.10.2.1
CAATTTTGCCGCACTTGGTGATTGCCTGGATGGTCTTGAAATGCTTGAGCGTGAGGTTCCTCATGCCGCATACTAAATTATTTTTACTGGCTAAGTAAAGTTATTGAATTTTACTTAGCTCGCGACGTTTGTTTCCATTCCTCCAGTCCAGCCGCTCCGAGGAGATGCGGCCGGACCGTGAGGTTACGATGCCAGCGGCAACGCTCGACGCTTTTCTGAACTCCTATCTCGGCCAGCCTGACGAATTCCGCTCGGCAGTTGTGACGACCGTCCGTCAGTTGACACAGGCCGCCATCAAGGTCCGCAACACCATCAACCAAGGGGTGCTCGGCGCCGCCTTTGCCGAAACCCGTGGCGCCAATGCCGACGGCGACGTCCAGAAGGATCTCGACGTCTTCTCCGACGACATCTTCCTCGACGCCATGCGCCGGGCGCCTGTCGCGCTTTACGCCTCCGAGGAACTGGAGCAGCCGGTCCTGCTCGACAGGCAAGCGCCACTAGCCATCGCGATCGACCCGCTCGACGGCTCTTCCAACATCGACACCAACGTCTCGATCGGAACGATCTTCTCGCTCCTGACCGCAACTGGCGCGCCGGACGCTGATCCGGCCGCCTCTTTCCTGCAGGCGGGCGTGAACCAGCTAGGCGCCGGTTTCTTCATCTATGGGCCGCAGCTGGCACTCGTCCTGTCGCTCGGCAGCGGCACCCATGTCTTCGTCTTCTCGACAAGGCTCGGCACCTTCGTCCAGGCCTATGAAAGCCGGATCATTCCGCAACGCACTCAGGAATTCGCCATCAACGCCGCCAACTACCGGCACTGGGACGAGGCCGTGCGGCTCTATGTCGACGACTGCCTGGAGGGCACCGAAGGACCGCGCGAGAAGGATTTCAACATGCGCTGGATCGCCTCTCTGGTTGCCGACTGTTACCGCATATTGATGCGCGGCGGCGTTTTTCTCTACCCCGGCGATCGACGCAAGGGCTATGGTCAGGGACGGCTGCGCCTCGTCTACGAGGCCAACCCGATCGCCTATCTCATAGAACAGGCTGGTGGTGCCGCCACCGATGCAATCAACCGAATCCTGGAAATCGAACCCGAGAGCCTGCATCAGCGCGTGCCGATGATCTTCGGGTCGGCGCGGGAAGTCGCGCGCATCACCCGCTACCACACAGAGCCGAGCAACATCGGTGAGCGTGCGCCGCTGTTCAGCCGCCGCGGCCTGTTCAGAGCCTGAGCAGCACCATGTCAGCCAAGCACCCCATCATCACCATCACCGGGTCGTCGGGCGCCGGCACGACCTCGGTCAAGCGCATCTTCGATCTGATTTTCCGGCGCGAGAACATCGAGGCCGCTTTCATCGAAGGCGACGCCTTCCACCGCTACGATCGCGCGGCGATGAAGGCAAAGGTGGCCGAGGAGGAAAAGGCCGGCAACCCGAACTTCACCCATTTCAATGCCGCGGCCAACGAACTCGGAATTCTCGAAGAGGTGTTCGCGGAATATGGCCGCCGCGGAACCGGCAAGACCCGCACCTACATTCACGATGAGGAAGAGGAAAAGCAGCACGGCACGCCACCGGGAACCTTTACCGAATGGCGCGAATTCGCTCCCAGCGACCTGCTCTTCTACGAGGGGCTGCACGGCTGTGTCGTCACCGACACGATCAATTTGGCCAAGCATGCGGATCTCAAGATAGGGGTCGTGCCGGTCATCAATCTCGAATGGATCCAGAAGATCCATCGCGACCGTTCGACACGCGGCTATTCCACCGAGGCGGTGATGGACGTGATCCTGCGCCGGATGCCCGACTATGTCCGCTACATCGTCCCGCAATTCTCGCAGACCGCCATCAACTTCCAGCGCGTGCCGATCGTCGACACGTCCAACCCGTTCATCGCGCGCTGGATCCCGACGCCCGACGAATCGATGCTGGTTATCCGCTTCGC
>NZ_RZQY01000885.1:0-1937 GCF_003998575.1 Mesorhizobium sp. M7A.F.Ca.CA.001.10.2.1
GCCCAGGCGTCAAGCAGGACCTCGCGCCAGTTGCCCTGGCCAGCGATGTCAGGGAACCAATCGCGGTCCTCGGCCGTGGGTTTGGTCGAAATGCGCTGAATGTCCTGCATCATGTCGAGGCCGAGAGCATAGGGGTTGATGCCTGAAAAACGCGGATCGTCGAACGCCGGCTGAAAGACCACGTTGGAATGATTGCGCAGGATTTCGAGCATGGCGCCTTCGCTGATCTGGCCGCGGTCGAACAGCATGTTCATCAGCGTATAGTGCACGAACGTGGCGCAGCCCTCGTTCATCACCTGTGTTTGCCGTTGCGGGTAAAAATATTGCGCGATGACCCGAACGATCCTGATGATCTCACGCTGCCAGGGCTCCAGGACCGGGCTGTTCTTTTCCAGGAAATAGAGCAGGTTTTCCTCAGGCAGGTTTAGCGATTTCTTCCGCTCCGGGTCCTGGCCCTTGTCGTTGGCCGCTTGCTGCGAAGGCGGCAGCGTACGCCACAAGTCGTTGTAGGAGCGCTCCTCGTATTCGAGACGCTCGCGAATTCCTTCGCGCTGCCGTTCCGAAGACAGCCTCGGCGGCCGGTGATAGCGAAACACGCCCTGATCCATCAGCGCGTGGGCGGAATCGAGCACAGCCTCGACGGCGGCGAGGCCGTGCCGCTCCTCGCAACGGACTATGTAGCCCTTGGCGAAGTCCAGGTAGCCGAGGATCGCACCTGCATCCGTCCATTGTTTGAACAATTGATTGTTCTTGAAGAAATGATTGTGCCCGAGCGCTGCATGGGCCGTCACCAAGGCCTGCAGGGCCATGGTGTTTTCCTCCATCAGATAGACGATGCAGGGATTGGAATTGATGACCAGTTCATAAGCAAGCCCTCGCCCGCCCTTGCGATAGAGCAGATCCTGGTGGAGGAAATGTTTGCCGAAAGACCAGTGACGGTACATCAATGGCATGCCAATGGACGAATAGGCGTCGAGCATCTGTTGCGAGGAGATGATCTCCATCTGAACGGGATAGGTGTCCAGATGAAGCTCTTCGACCGCAAGTGCCTCGATCGCGTCATAGGCCCGCGACAATGTTTTGAAATCCCAGTCGGACCCCGAAAAAAGCAGGCTGGATTTGCTGGCTTGTCTGACCATCGGGAACCCTCATGCCCGCTTGAGGGAGACCGGCTGCCTGCCGAAAAGCTGGCGAAAGACCGGGTAGATATCGGCGGGCGTAGCGATGCGGCTCATCTGGAAGTTCGGCCATTTCTGGTCGATGGCGTTATAGGCACGCCACAGCGATGTCCCGTTTTCGGTCGAGCCGAAAATATGGGCTTCACGCTCGTCGATGATCTCGACATAGGCAAAATACTGGCACAGCCGCATGAGCTCGCCGTTGAGAAGCGAAATGCATCGCTCTGAATCGCCGGCGAAATTGTCGCCGTCCGAGGCCTGGGCAGCATAGATATTCCAGTCGTGGGCCGGGTAGCGGCTCGCGATAATACGGTGCATTTCCTCCAGCGCGGTGGAAACGACAGTGCCGCCGCTTTGGGTGTTGTAGAAAAATGTCTCCTCGTCGACCTCCTGAGCCAGGTGCGTGTGGCGGATGAAGACAATCTCGATGCGGTCGTAGCGTCGTTTCAAGAACAGGTGCAGCAAGACGAAGAAGCGCTTGGCCAGATCCTTCTCGCGCTCGCCCATGGACCCGGACACGTCCATCAGACAGAACATGACGGCATTGGCGTTCGGCACCGGCCGGGAATCGAAGCGGTTGAAGCGGATGTCGACCGGATCGACATAGGCAATGCGTCGGCGGCGTCGTTCCAGCCGGTCAAGCTCTTCGCTCAATGCCGCGATACGCTGGCGCGCGTCGGCGCTGGATGGCGCCTCCTCGAGCGAGGCGATTTCCTCGAGGATCGCATCCAGTTCGACCTGCTTGGGGCGCCTCAGCGC
>NZ_RZQY01000886.1:0-1932 GCF_003998575.1 Mesorhizobium sp. M7A.F.Ca.CA.001.10.2.1
CTTTTCCAACGGGGAGCAGATGCGTTTCCACAAGGCGGAATCAGCATTTTTCGTCTTTATATTCGTGATCCTGGCCGCCGGCCTGGTGACGCTGCATGCTTACGGACTTCTGCAATCCTTCGCCGACGAGTTGCATACGGCTTCGGGTCTGGACAAGGTCATCTATCTCAACAAGCTCTTGTTCGCGACCGGCGTGCTCCTGGCCACCGCGCTGTTCTTCGGCATCTTCTTCATCTATCCGCTGATCCGCAAACAGGCGATGGAGGAAGGCAAGCTGCGCGCCATGACGGTCTCGCTCAGCGCGCGCTCGGAAACATTCGAGCATGCGGCGCTGACCGATGGCCTGACCGGCATGCAGAACCGGCGCTATTTCGATGATGCGCTGAAGGAGTATCTCGAGGAGTTCCGGCGCATCGAAAAGCCCGTCGGGCTGATGATCCTCGATCTCGACCATTTCAAGCAGGTCAACGACACCCACGGCCATGACGTCGGCGACGAAGTGCTCAAGGCCGTCGCGAACTGTCTCAAGGACATGACGCGCTACCACGATGTGGTGGCGCGATTGGGCGGCGAGGAGTTCGCCGTGGTCACGCCCAACATGGACGCCGAGCTTCTGGGCAAGTTTGCCGAGCGCATCCGCAAGGCGATCGCCAACATGTCGGTGCTGTCGGGCAATGTCCGCCTCAAGATCACCACCAGCGTCGGGCTCGCCGTCTGGGACCGCAAGGAAACAGCGGAAGAGTTCTATCGCCGCGCCGACCGCCAGCTTTACGAGGCGAAGAGGCAGGGCCGCAACCGCGTCTGCGCCTGAAATCCCATCACTGAATTCGTGAGGCTGGCCGTCTGGCGCCGTTTTCTGCGCTTCCGATGCTCACGGACTCAAACGTCCGCTCCGCTTCGGTTCTCGAAAACAGCACCACCCGACTCAGCCTGACGAATTCCCTGACGGGATTTACCCAAGCGGCCTAGGCAGGGCGCAAGCTTGGCGCGGCTTCTCGGTCAGAAGGCAGAGGAGTTGGCGCTGCTGACCTAATCGTTTTGCGGGCGCAGGCCGAAGGTTGCGGGCTTTAGGCCGTAGCGCATGTCGAAATCGTCGTCCGATGGCGCGCGTGCGGCGGGTGGCTTGCGGTAGTCGGGGTCGCCGGCCTGGCGGCCTGAATCGACGACCTCGGCGAAGGCCATCGCCTGCTGCGTTGATTTAGGCACATTGCGCAGTCGTTCCACGATCGCCACCAGATCGACATCGTCGCCTGGCTTCGACGTGGCCTCTTCGCGTTTTGCGGTGCCGGGGAGCAGGTCACTCGGCAGTTTTTCGAACTTCAGCCGCATGGTCGTCGCCACGCCTTCGCCGAAGGCGATGGCTTCGCGCTGGCCCATGGAGGACAGGAAGGCAAGCGTCGAGGCGGAAGAGTCGGCAATCGCCGAGCGGATGATCGCCTGGTCCTGCTCATTGGCAAGCCGCATGGCGAAGAAGGTCGAGCATTGCGAAAGGATGGTCGGGTCGAGCTCGCCCGGGCGCTGGGTGACGACGCCGAGATAGCAGCCATATTTGCGGCCTTCCTTGGCAATGCGCGACAGCGCGTGCCTTGTCGGCGCGAAGCCGAGGCGCGGGTCGGCCGGCATATAGCGGTGCGCCTCTTCGCACAAAAACAGCAACTGCAGCTTGCCCTCGCTCCACAGAGCGAGGTCGAAGGCCAGGCGCGCCAGCACCGAGCAGACCGAATTGACCACTTCCGACGGCATGCCGGCCATCTCGAAGCAGGTTACCGGGCGGCCATGATGCGGCACGCGGAAGATGTTGCCGATCGTCTCGTGGATGGTGTCCTCGATCAGGCGCGAGTTGAACATGAAGCGGTAGCGTGGATCGGCGGCCGCCGATTCGATGCGCGTCTTCAGCGATTTGAGCGTCGGGCGATCGGTCTTGCTTTCGAG
>NZ_RZQY01000887.1:0-1919 GCF_003998575.1 Mesorhizobium sp. M7A.F.Ca.CA.001.10.2.1
TAACAGTGCCGGCGCGCTCGAAGGCAGGCATCCGGTCACGCCAGCCCTGCGCGTCGACCAGCGAGGAAAAGTCTTGGCGGCGCGGCGCCCACAGATGCGAATGGCAGCCGAGATAGGACACTTCCGAGACCGCCCGCCCGCCAAGGCGCCAGCTCCAGTATTGCGGATAGCCGAGGATCGATTTCGACGCAGCGAACGCGTCCGGATCGACCTCCTGCAGCCACAGCATGTGGCGGCCGTAGTTGAAGCCGAGCGGCAGCCGCGGCGAGAACGTCTCGGAAAAGTCAGGAATGCGGCGATCGATCCGCGCGGCAATCTCGGCCGGCGGCTCTTGCTCGTAATCGAGGATCGGACGCGTCAGCGCCGCCTCGTCGACCAAGGCAAAGGTGCAGCCATGGCCCGACACCATCACCCCTTCCACTCCATGACCGTCGACCGCATCGGCAACGGCGCTGAGCGCCCAATGGTGGAGGGCCGCCTCGTCGAGCACGCTGAAGCCGTCTTGGCGCACCCATTTCGGCTGTGTCCGGCGCTCGTCGATGATCCGCCCGTCCTGGCCGAAGACGAACAGCTTCGAATTGGTCTTGCCGAAATCGAGGACAGCCACCTTCACTGGATGGCTCCCGAGGCTATCCGCACCATGACGCCGGCGTCTTCCAGCATGCGCGCATCTGCGTCGGAGAGGCCGTCGTCGGTGACCAGCGTGCCGATGCGCGAAAGCGGCAGCGCGACATTGCGCGCGTGGATCGACAGTTTGCGGCTATCGGCCAGCACCACGATCTGGTCGGCGCAGAGGCTGAGATCGACGATCGAGCGTACCAGCAGCGGGTGCGATTCCATCACGCCTTCCTGGCCAAGGCCTTGCGCGCCGAGAAAGAATTTGGAGGCGTAGAAAGGCACGGCCTGGGTGAGCGAATGGATGATGCCGGGCTCGCGATGCAGATCACCGCCGGCAACCGTCAGGCTGCAATGGCCGTGGTCGCTGAGATAGGCCGCCAGCGGCATCGAGTTGGTGTAGAGGCGGATGTTGCGCTCGGCGAGCTTGACCCCGAGATGGAAGCAGGTCGAGCCGCCATGCACGATAACGGCGTCGCCGTCACGCACCATGGTCGCCGCCAGAGCGGCGATCTGCCGCTTGGCCTCGACCGCAAGGTCGCGGTTCTCGTCATAGGGCCGGGCGTAGGCGACACCGGCCTGGGAAGCGCCGTCGAGTGCCGAGATGCCGCCATAGACCTTCCGTGCTTCGCCGGCCTCGTCGATCCGGTCGATGTCGCGCCTGACCGTCGCGGCCGAAACGCCAAGCCGTTCCTGCAGCTCACGCACCGAAGCGAACGGACGATCCCGCAGCAGTTCGACGATCTGACGCTGGCGGCCGGAGTCGCTCAATTCTTTCCTCCCGGATGCCATTTTCCATGGCAGTTGGCGCAACTTACTCAACATTAGCCAGATTGCAAGCGGGTTTTGATGATAGTAGATCACTATTGACGTAGATCACTCGTATCTGCGATATCAGCGCCAATTCGACCCCGGCAACGGGATTTCGCGCAGGACACGGCCGAGCCGTTGGAGGAAAAGCGCCATGGCGACCCAAGCTGATGCGCAGGAACTGGCGGCCTTGCGGGCGCTTTCGGCCAGCATCGGGCGGAGCCCGCATCTGACCCAGGCGGCAGGCGGCAACACCTCGCTGAAAGCCGGCGACACGCTGTGGATCAAGGCCTCCGGCACCTGGCTGAAGGACGCGCTCGTCGATGACATCATGGTGCCGGTGGCGATGGCGCCGCTGCTGAGAGCCGTCGAGCAGCGCGATCGCGCCGCCGACCAGCCGCAGGGTTTCACCATTGCAGCGCTCAACCCGCGCGGCCTGCGGCCGTCGATCGAGACCACGGTGCACGCCCTGATGCCGCAGCGCGTTGTTCTGC
>NZ_RZQY01000888.1:0-1918 GCF_003998575.1 Mesorhizobium sp. M7A.F.Ca.CA.001.10.2.1
CCACAAGATCGACCGCCAGTTCCAGGACGACCTGCCGCAGGCGGTCGGGGTCGGCCGTACCAGCCGGCGCACCATGCCACTGGCCGGCGTCGCGCGCGATCCCTGGTTCTTCTGGGATGGCCGCCGCGACAGCCTGTGGGCGCAAGCGCTGACGCCGCTCGAAAACCCGCTGGAGCAGGCGGGAAACCGCACCGCCTACGCGCATTACATCAAAGCGCGCTTCGGCGAACGCTATGAGCGCATCTTCGGGCCGCTGCCCGACCTTTCCGGCATGCCGTTGGATGCCAGCCCGCTTGGAAACGATGTCGAGAGGGCGGCCTGGAATGCCATGAGCGGCCCGCAGCGTGACGCTATCAACGGCGTCTTTGCCAATCTAGGCAAGGCGATTGCCGCCTTCGAACGCTCGATCGCGCCGGCGCCAACGCGCTTCGACCGCTTTGCGCTGGACCTCGCCACCGGTGCCGAGCCGAAGGGCGATGCTGTCTTTTCCAAACAAGAAATCCTTGGGCTTAAACTGTTCATCGGCAAGGCCAATTGCGTGACCTGTCACAACGGCCCGCGCTTCACCGACAACAGCTTCCACAACACCGGCGTGCCATCCGTTGCGGGCCTGCCGCCGGATCGCGGCCGTATCGATGCCGTGCACCAAGTCGAGGCGGACCCGTTCAACTGCTTCGGCGCCTATCGCGATGGCGACGCCAGCGCCTGCGGCGAGTTGCGCTTCATGGTCAAGGATGCGCCCGAACTCGTTCGCGCCTACAAGACGCCATCGCTGCGCGGAGCGGCAACGCGGCCGCCCTATATGCATACCGGGCAGTTTTCGTCGCTCGACGAGGTGGTGGCGCACTACGCCAAGGCTGCCCCCAGCGTCGAAGGGGTATCAGAGGTTCACCCGCTGGAGTTGTCGGATCGCGAGCGCGGAGCGCTGGTGGCGTTCCTGAAGACGCTGGCGGAGTGAGGTTGCCGGCGATAGGAATAGTTGAGCGAAGCGAGGCGAGTTGGTGCTGAAGCGAGCAAAGGAGGTTCTATGAGCCGGAGTATGATTCCCGTCGAGGAAAGCCGCCAAGGAATGGTTCAAGGATTCAAAATTCGCTGCCCAATATGAGGCATTGGAAGAAGAATTCGCAATCGCAGAGGCTTCGATCAAGGCTCGGTGCGAGAAACAGGAAGCCAAAGTCGTGGGGCGACCGCTGAGCGCCTAATTCCTTAAGCACGGACCGCATGCTTCGGCGATTGGCGCAAACATCCATCGCTTCGTCATCCTGGGGCGTAGCAAGGAGCGAAGCGACGCGGCGCAGACCCCAGGATCCATGCCGGGACTCGGAAGCGCTGCTGCGGTGCGGAATTCTGCTCCGCTGCATTCTTCGGCCGAGGTCGCGGCATGGATCCCAGGGTCTCCGCGACGGAGCTTCGCTCCTGCTTCGCCCAGGGATGACGAAGTTGGGGAGGCTTCAGCCATCCCTACGCTCTACCGATCCTTGACCGTCTCCATGGCCACGAAGGTCGAAGTCTGGGCGACGTGGGGCAGGGCTGAGATGCGCTCGCCGAGGACGCGGCGATAGGCGGCGATATCCCGGGTGCGCACCTTCAGCAAATAGTCGAAGCTCGACGCCATCATGTGGCACTGCTCGATCTCCGGCACGGCCTGCACGGATCGGTTGAAGGCATCGAGCGCGGCGGATCGGGTGTCGGACAATTTCACCTGGACGAAAGCGACATGGCCTTCGCCCATGCGCTCGCGGTCGATGATCGCCTGGTAGCCTCTGATATAGCCGTCCTTTTCCAGCCGCTTCACCCGCGCCTGCACCGGCGTCTTCGACAGGCCGACCTTTGCCGCCAGTTCCGACATGGAAAGCCGGCCATCGCTTGCCAGCGCCGACAGGATGTTCCTGTCGATGCGGTCCAATTGGTCTTCTAT
>NZ_RZQY01000889.1:0-1915 GCF_003998575.1 Mesorhizobium sp. M7A.F.Ca.CA.001.10.2.1
GGTCGCCTTCGATGCGATCGTGCATCTGGGCGAGCGCCAGATCCCGGTCGACGACTTTTTCCTGCTGCCCGGCAACACGCCGGAAAAAGAACATGCGATCGAACCGGGCGAGATGATCACCGCCATCGAGATCCCCGGCTCGGCCGCTACCCGGCGTTCGACCTACCTGAAGATCCGCGACCGGCAGTCCTACGAGTTCGCCGCGGCCAGTGCGGCGGTCGGCATCGAATTCGAGGCTGACGGCCGAACGATCCGCGATTTGCACGTGGCGCTCGGCGGCGTCGCGACCAAGCCGTGGCGTGCGCGGGCCGTGGAAGACGCGCTGAAGGGCAAGGTATTGGAGCCGGACGCGGTCCGCGCCGCCAGCCTGCTCGCCGTCGAAGGTGCCGTCGACCATGGCGCCAACCACTACAAGGTCGAACTGGCGCCGCGCGTCGTCGCCCGCGCCATCCTCAAATTGGGAGAGACGGCATGACCGTTCACAACATCAGGCATGGTGATGCGTCCGACGGCGCTTTTGCCGAAGCCGTCGGCGGCCGGCTGTCGCGCGTCGACGGCCCGGCCAAGATCAGTGGTGCGGCGAAATACGCCGTCGAGCAGCAGCTCGAAGGCCTCGCCTACGCCGTGCTGGTCGAGAGCACGATTGCATCCGGCAAGGTGCGCGCGATCGACACCAAGGCGGCCGAGGCGGCGCCCGGCGTACTGCAGGTGCTGACGCCGGACACCATCATCAGCCTGAAAACCGCGGCGGACTGGTTCGGCACGCCGCCGCCCGACAAACCCTATTGCCCGCTCGCGCGCGACATCACCTTTTCGGGCCAGCATGTCGCCGCTGTCGTCGCCGAGACCTTCGAACAGGCGGTCGCGGCGGCGGCCCTGGTCAAGGTCAGCTATGACGAGACGCCTTCCATCGTCGACCTCAGCGACGGCAAGGCCGGCGACGGCATCCCGATCGACGCCATGACCAAGGAATGGGGCGATGCGCAAGGTGCGTTCGCCTCGGCACCGGTCCGCATCTGCGCCGCCTACAACACGCCGCGCGAATACCAGGCGCCGATGGAGCCGCATGGCCTGATCGCCCGCTGGGAGGGCGACAAGCTCACCGTGTGGGAGCCGAGCCAATGGCTGGACGGGATGGCCCGCACCTATGCCGAATGGTTCGACGTGCCGTTCGAGAATGTGCGGCTGGTCTCGCCCTATATTGGCGGCGGCTTCGGCTCCAAGGCGCTGGCGCTGAGCCATGGCGCGGTGGCCGCATGTGCCGCCAAAATGCTCGGCCGGCCGGTGCGCCTGGTGATGACGCGGCCGCAGACCTTTACCGGCTATGGTGGCCGCGCCGCGACGCGCCAGACGGTGACGATCGGCGCCGATGCGCAAGGAAACATCCAATCGATCGTGCATCGCGGCGTCAATGAGACATCCATCGACGGCATGTGGGTCGAGCCGCTGGGATCGGTTACCTCGATCATGTATGCGACGCCGAATTTCTCCTCGAAGCAGAATGTCGTGCGGGTCAATTCGGTGGTGCCTGGCGCTATGCGCGCGCCGGGCGAAAACCCCTCGGCCTTCGGCATCGAAAGCGCCATCGACGAGCTCGCTTACGAGGTCGGCATCGACCCGCTGGAAATCCGGCTCCGGAACTATGCCGAGCAGGATCCGCATGCCAAAAAGGCTTGGTCTACCCGGCAGTTACGCGAGGCTTTTGCCGCAGGTGCGGAGCGCTTCGGCTGGGCCAGGCGCTCGCCCGAACCGCGCTCGATGCGCGACGGCAACCAGCTGATCGGCTGGGGCGTCGCGGCTGGCACCTATCCGGTTCGGCGCGCCTATGGCGAGGCGATCGTGCGTATCCTGGCCGACGGCTCGGTCGAGGTCGAAAGCTCGTCGATCGACATGGGTCAAGGAACCTACACAATCC
>NZ_RZQY01000088.1:0-14140 GCF_003998575.1 Mesorhizobium sp. M7A.F.Ca.CA.001.10.2.1
CCATAAAAAGGTGCCCGTCACCGCCGTAAACGACGCGCGTCGCGCCCGGCACGCCGGAAAGCCGCACGCGGCCGGGCAGCGAGAGATTGGAGACGACATAAGTCCCGGGCGGCAGGAACACCGGCATATCGCGGGCATTGGCGTCACGCAGCAGCTTGGCGAAGGCCTTGCTCTGATCGTCTGATGTGCCGGGCTGCACGCCGAGTTCTGTGGCATTGATCGAGCCGCGCATCGAGGCTTTCTCGATGCCGCTCAAGCTTGCGGCCACCGCCTTGCCGAGCGCAAGGCCCATAACGGCAAAGCCTGCGGTCCCGGTCAGCAGCGTTCGTCTGTTCAACATCGGCACAGAATCCCAGCGTTCAAGCCTGATATCGCAGGAATCGTGCCAGCCGTTATGTCTCTCCCACCGAGGCCGCTACGATGGCTTGTCGTGCAGCCTTTCCGCGCCTAAGTTCAAGGAATGAGCAGAGCTTTCACCCGCGAGGAAGACAGCGAAAATGCCATTGCCGGTGTCGGTGAACGGCCAGTCAGCCACCACCGCAATCTGGTGACGGAACGCGGCTTGGCGCAGATCGAGGAGAATCTGGCCGATCTGCGCGACATATTGGCAAAAGCCGAACGCAAAGCCGACCGCGAGCGCATCGCGGTCGTGTCGCGCGACCTGCGCTATTGGACCGCCCGGCGTGAAAGCGCCGAACTCTCCGTACCGGAGCCGGGCAGCGACGTGGTGCGCTTCGGCATGGGCGTCACGATCGAGGGCGACGACGGCAGGAAGGTCCACTGGAAAATTGTCGGCGAAGACGAGGCTGATCCCACCAAGGGTAGCATTTCGCATGTTTCGCCGATGGCGGTCGCCCTATTCGGCAAGAAGATCGGCGACTTGGCCAGCGTCAACGGCAAGGAATGGGAAATCGTCAAGCTTTCCGAGAGCTAATCCTCGATCTTGACGACATGGTCGCGGAAGAACGCCGCGGCTCCGGCTTCATCGATCTCGCCTGAAGCAACGGCCATGACGAATTCGTAGAGCGTGCCGTTGTCGGCTGTCAGGACATGGCCGTTCACGATCAAAAATGCACCGGCTGCAACTATGGCCGTGCGCTTGTTGCCGTCGACAAAGGCGTGATTTCTTGCGATGCCGAAGACATAGGCGGCTGCTAGGTCTTCAACCGAAGGGTTTTCGTAGTTGGCCTTGTTCTCGGCACGCGCGAGCGCAGATTCGAGAGCATTTTCATCTCTCAAACCTTGAGCACCGCCATGCCTGCGCAACTGCTCGGCGTGCATCGCTTCAACCGCACGCCGGGTAAGGAACTCCCAGCTCATTCGGCGAGCTTCTGAAGCGCGACCTTGTATTTGTCCATGACCTTGCGAGCAGCTTCCATCTGCCGCTCGAAACTGTCGTCCATCGGCTCAAGGGCAATGCCCTTGTCCGTTTCGACGATCTGGAGCTGATCACCTGTCTTCATGTTCAGACGATCGAGCAGATCCTTGGGCAGGATCACACCTTCCGAATTACCGATCTTGCGAATGGTCGTGTTCATGACAGATATCCTGTTGCAACGCCGATTATAACTCGACCGGCGAGAAGTTGCAACAGATATTATAACAAGCCTAGCGGACCGCCAGCAGCCGGTCCAGCAAACGATCCGCCGCCTCCGGAATGACCGTGCCCGGTGGGAAGATTTCCGCAGCGCCGGCTTGCAGCACCGCGTCATAGTCCTGCGGTGGAATGACGCCGCCGGCGACGATCAGCATGTCGCCGCGGCCGAGCTTTTTCAGCGCGTCGCGCAGTTCGGGGATCAGCGTCAGATGTCCCGCCGCCAGCGACGAGGCGCCGACGATGTGGGCGTCCTGTTGAACCGCTAGTCTCGCGATCTCCTCCGGTGTCTGGAACATCGCGCCGACGGTGACGTCGAAGCCGAGATCGGCGAAGGCCGTGGCGATGACCTTCTGGCCGCGGTCGTGGCCGTCCTGTCCCATCTTGGCGACCAGGATGCGCGGCTTGCCGCCGGTCTTCTTCTCGAAGGCGTCAAGCTTGTCCTGCAGACCGTCGACCACGGGATGATCGCCAAGCGCCTTCCGATAGACCCCGGAAATGGTCTGTACCGTGGCGACGTGGCGCCCAAACGCCCTTTCCAACGCGAATGAAATCTCGCCGACCGTGGCATTGGCGCGCGCCGCTCGGATGGCGAATTCCAGCAGGTTTTCATTGCCTTGCGCGGCACGGGTCAGCTCATCGAGCGCGCTTTCGACGGCGGCGACGTCGCGCGTGCCCTTCAGCCGTTGCAGCTTCGACAATTGCCGGGCCCTGACCTCGGCATTGTCGATCTTCAGCACGTCGACCTCGATGTCGGTCTCGGGCCGATGGGCGTTGACGCCGACCAGCATCTGCTCGCCGGAATCGATCCGCGCCTGCGTGCGCGCGGCGGCTTCCTCGATGCGCAGCTTGGGAATGCCCTGTTCGGTCGCCGCCGCCATGCCGCCGAGCGCCTCGACCTCCTCGATATGGGCAAGAGCGCGCGCCGCCAGATCATGCGTCAGCCGTTCGAGATAGGCCGAACCGCCCCACGGGTCGATGATGCGCGTGGTGCCGGATTCCTTTTGGAGGATGAGCTGGGTGTTGCGGGCGATCCGCGCCGAGTGGTCGGTCGGCAGCGCCATCGCCTCGTCGAAGGAATTGGTGTGCAGCGACTGGGTGTGGCCCTGCGTTGCCGCCATCGCCTCGATCATGGTGCGGACAATGTTGTTGTAGGGATCCTGCGCTGTCAGCGACCAGCCAGAAGTCTGGCAATGGGTGCGCAGCGACAGCGAGCGCTCGTCCTTGGGCGAAAAATTCTTCTGCATCAGGGTCGCCCACAACAGGCGCGCGGCCCGCAGCCTGGCGACTTCCATGAAGAAATTCATGCCGATGGCCCAGAAGAAGGACAGGCGAGGCGCAAAGCGGTCGATGTCGAGGCCCGCCGCGACGCCGGCGCGGGCATATTCGATGCCATCGGCGATCGTGTAGGCGAGCTCAAGGTCGGCCGTCGCGCCGGCCTCCTGCATGTGATAGCCGGAGATCGATATCGAATTGAACTTCGGCATGTTCTTCGATGTGTATGAGAAGATGTCCGACACGATCCGCATCGAAGGCTTTGGCGGATAGATGTAGGTGTTGCGGACCATGAACTCCTTCAAAATGTCGTTCTGAATGGTCCCGGCGAGATCCCTCTGTGCAACGCCCTGTTCTTCCGCGGCGACGATGTAAAGCGCCATGATCGGCAGCACCGCGCCGTTCATCGTCATCGATACCGTCATCTCGTCGAGCGGAATGCCGTCGAAGAGCTGCCGCATGTCGAGGATGGAATCGATGGCGACGCCCGCCATGCCGACATCGCCGGCAACACGCGGATGGTCGCTGTCATAGCCGCGATGCGTGGCGAGATCGAAGGCGACCGACAGCCCCTTCTGGCCGGCGGCAAGGTTGCGCCGGTAAAAGGCGTTGGAATCTTCGGCCGTCGAGAAACCGGCATATTGCCGGATCGTCCAGGGCTGCTGGACATACATGGTCGGGTAGGGGCCGCGCACGAAGGGTGGCAGGCCGGGATAGGTGTCGAGATGCGGCAACCCCTTGAGGTCGCTTTGATTGTACAGATGCTTGGCAATGAGCCCTTCCGGCGTGGTCCGCTGGCCTTTGACCTCGACAGGCGTGCGGCGTGGCGGGACCCAGCCGATCTGGCCGAAGTCCGGGATCAAGAGCCGGCTCCGATCGATTGGTCGACGCGGACTGGAAACAGCGGCTCGCAAACGGCAACGCCTTCGGTGAAGGCCGGTCGCCGTTCCGCCGCCAGCGTCTCGACGGGGCGTTCGTTCTTCGATGGATAGAGCGTGGTGCCGATGATGGCCCGTTCACCTGTGCGGTAGGCTGCATTGCGCTGCTCCGCCGCTGCGTGAACGCGCTTCTGGATGTGTCCGTCCTGAAGGCTGGACAGGACACCGCCCTCGGCTTCGATCGTCTGCAACTCCGCCCAGGCCAGTTCGCACAATTCCGCGGTCAGCGCTTCCACAGCGCCGGAACCATAGGCGGGATCGGTGACATGATCGATATGGCTTTCATTGGCCATGATCAGCTGCGTGTTGCGGGCAACACGACGGGCAAAACCCGCCGGCAGACCGTGCGCGATCGTGTGCGGCAGGATGGAGATCGAATCGGCGCCGCCGCACGCCGCGGCAAAGCATGCAATGGTGGTGCGCAGGATGTTGGTCTCCGGGTCCATCGCCGTCATCATGCGAAACGACGTCTCGGCATGGATACTGGCCGTGGATGTCGGGATCGAACAAGCCTCCTGCACCCGCGCCCAGAGCCTGCGCAGCGCCCGCATCTTGGCTATCGAGAGCAACTGGTCCTGGTCGACGCTGAGTGCAAAACCGATATGAGGTGCGGCATAGACAAGCGGCTGCCGCGCCGTCTCGAACATTCTGAGGTAGGAGACAGCCGAAGCCAGCATGATGCCAAGTTCCTGCGCTTCCGTGGCGCCGGCATTGTGGAACACGCGCCCGTCAGCTTCCAGCAGCACGCCCGGAACGCCCATCGCGAAGAAATGCGCCAGCGACTGCGGCATGGAGGCCCGCAGCGCCTCGATCGACATGCGCAGCCGACCGGTTCCCGCGAAGATCGCTGCTGGATCGATGCCGAAGGAGAGGTTGAGTTTTGCCGGGTCCGACCGCCGCTTGCTCAGGAAAGCGACCAGCCAGTCGGCCACGGCGCGGCTCCAGGGATGGGCGTCGATACGAACCTGGATGCGGTTGAGCGGAATGCCGTCCAGCACCGCCTCCAACGCCTCCGCCGTTCTCGGCAAGCCGTATCCGAACGCGTTCGGCGCCCCCTCGAAGACCAGCGACAATCCCGTGGCACCCTGTGCCACATCCTCCAGCGCTTGGCTTTTGGCGCGGTTGGTGTCGGGATCGTCGACTCGCTGGCTGACGATCCATGGCGATTTCGGGTTTGCGCGTACGATCGGTTCCGCCGCGGTGCTGCGGTCGTAGAGCGGTTCGATACGGATGTTGTCGTCGCTGTGCGAGACCAGCCTTTCCTCGAAGGAAGCGCCTGCCAAAGCCTTTTCCGCCAATGCGAGCCATCGCTGGCGCTCGATGTTTTCGGGTTCCACGTCCTGGATCAAGGCTCCGGCGCCCATCCGTCCTCCTCGTTTCATACGGCCGCACCAGCCGGGAGCAGTCCAGTCTACGGTCCCTGGTCCGATATCGCAATGCAATGCGCTTCCAGTGACCGGATTCGATCCATCAGATATAGGTCAATCCGCGTGGACGACGATTGCCAAACAGCGGCAAAATCCGCAAGCTCCAAAAACCCGATTTGAACGAATGGGGCGATTTGGGCGAATGGCCCGGATTTGGACGAATGGCATTGTCGCTGTGCAATGGCCTCACTATACCTGCGGCAAGGCCACTGGCTTTAGACACATCAGTTTGCGGAGACCGGACATATGGCTGACGACACCAGTATTTTCATCGGCGCCAGCCGCAAGCCCGACGACAGCTATCAGCGTGCCGAGCAGCTGTTGCTACGATATGGGAATCGTCATGGCCTGGTGACGGGCGCCACCGGTACCGGCAAGACAGTCACCTTGCAGATCCTGGCCGAAGGATTTTCCAACGCCGGCGTGCCTGTGTTCTGCGCCGACATCAAGGGGGATCTGTCGGGCATCGCGATGATGGGCACGGCACAGGATTTCCTCGTCAAGCGGGCCGAACAGGTCAAGCTCGATCCTTATAACTTCCAGGAATTCCCCGTCATCTTCTGGGACTTGTTCGGCGAACAGGGTCATCCGATCCGCGCCACGGTCTCGGAAATGGGGCCGTTGTTGCTGTCGCGCCTGATGAACCTGACCGAGGCGCAGGAAGGCATCATGAACATCGCCTTCCGCCTGGCTGACGAGGAAGGTCTGCTGCTGCTCGACATGAAGGACCTGCAGGCGCTCTTGGCCAACATCGCCGAGCGTGCCGACGAGATCGGCTCGCGCTACGGCAACGTGACGAAGCCATCGGTCGGGGCGATCCAGCGCACGCTGCTGGTCCTGGAGCAACAGGGAGCCGCAAATTTCTTCGGCGAACCGGCACTGCGTATCGCCGATATCATGCGCACCACCCGCGACGGACGCGGCGCCATCAGCGTGCTTGCCGCCGACAAGCTGATGATGAATCCGCGGCTCTACGCGACCTTCCTGCTATGGCTGATGTCGGAACTGTTCGAGGTGCTGCCGGAAGTCGGCGACCCCGACAAGCCGAAGCTGGTGTTCTTTTTCGACGAGGCGCATCTTCTGTTCGACGAAGCACCCAAGGTGCTGATCGATCGCGTCGAACAAGTGGTCCGACTGATCCGCTCGAAGGGCGTCGGCGTCTATTTCGTCACTCAGAACCCGTTGGATATCCCTGAAAAAGTCCTGGCCCAGCTCGGCAATCGCGTCCAGCACGCGCTGCGCGCCTATACGCCGCGTGAGCAGCAGGCGGTGAGGACGGCGGCCGAAACGTTCCGGCCGAATCCCGATTTCGACTGCATGACCGCCATTACCCAGCTTGCCACGGGCGAAGCGCTGGTCTCGACGCTGGAGGCCAAGGGTGTCCCGTCCATGGTGCAGCGGACCCTGATCCGCCCGCCGTCGTCGCGCCTTGGACCGATAACGGCAGCCGAGCGACAAAAGCTGATCCAGGAGAGCCCCGTCGTCGGCCAGTACGATCAGGCCGTCGATCGCGAATCGGCTTTCGAAATGCTGCAAAAAAAAGCCAAGGACGCGCAGGATGCCGAAGAGCAGGCCCAGCAGGCCGGCAGCGGCGGCTCGCGCTGGACCATTCCGGGCTTCGGCAATGACGATCCCGCGCCGCAATCCGGTGGCAGGCGCACATCTGCACCGCGCCCGTCCAACCGCCAGACGGTGGCCGAGGCGGCGATCAAGTCGGTGGTGCGCTCGGTTGGCTCGTCGGTCGGCCGGGCAATCGTGCGCGGGATATTGGGGAGTCTGTCGAGGGGCAGGTAAGGAGCGGCAGCTATGCGCCACCCGTCGCGCGAGTAGAACCCCCGTTGCTCAGCGCGGTTCCTGGCGAGCCTCGCCACTGTCCGTAGACTTTATTTATCCCGGATCAGCTCAGAGAAATGGTGCAGATAAATCTGCCAGTCACCATTGATTCTTGAAACAACGAACGAAGTCCTGACCCTATTTTTTACGACAGAGCCGTCACGATAGTAATTAACGATATCGCCAAACCCTTGCGCCGCGAACAGACCTCGACTCAACGATCTCGTATTCTGGTCGACAAGCGTTAAATTCACTTTTTCTAGTATGAGTTGATAGCTTCCAAAATACTCCTCTATTTCAGATCGTCCGACGTACAACCTAGGCAGTAGACCGAAAAAAAGAGCGTCCTGCGTATAAATCTGGGAGAGCAATTTCTTATCCCATGGCGCGGAGGCCTCGTTCCAGCGCTGCTGGATTTGATCGAGAGCAGCCTTGTGCATCTGGTAAATACTCTCGTGCAACCCGCCACGCGTACCGCGCCGCCTTGTTGAGGCGGTCCGCGCGCGCAACTGATTTTGAAGGACCATTTTGGTTTTTAGCGGTGCGGCCGGCGATCTTCAGCCGGCCGCATATTTCAGCGGAACCTAGTCATAGTATTCCGCCGGAGCTTTCTTGAACTTCTTCCAGGTTTCCATGTCGTGGCCTGGCACGACAATCGCGTTTTCTTTCTCGGCGATGCGCCGCAGCCTTCTGACGGAAGCAGCGGCTTCCTGCGCGGACGTCAGCGCGCCGGGCAGGCATTTCTCTTCCCAGTGATCCATCGTGTAAGCGGCGTCGATTGCGAGAAGGATCGAACCGGTGTTGGGCAGCCGTACCATGATGGACTGGTGGCCGGGGGTGTGTCCCGGAGACAGGAATGTCTGCACGCTGCCATCGCCGAAGACATCATACTGGTCCTCGCCCTCCATCACGTCCCAGTTGATGCCATCCTTGGTCAGATCCTTCTTGATATAGCCGCCTTGCATGAACCAGTCGGCGGCGAACGCCCATGCAATCTCCCGCCGCTGCACAAGATGGCGGGCTTTTGGGAAATTGCCGCAGGCGCCGGAGTGATCGAGATGCAAATGCGAATGCAGCACGAACTTGATATCGTCGGGCTTCATTCCGATCTTGCCGAGTTGGTTCACGCAGCCCTCTTCGGGATCCATGATAGGATAGTATTTCTTTGTGGTGTCGCCCCACCAGCCAACCGGATCACGCGCTGCTTCAACCGCTGTGCCGCCGTCGATAACGATGTTTCCCTTGGGATGGACGATTAGGTACCAGGGGATTGGGGTGAAGAACTCGTCCTGGCTGTAGCCAAGCTTGATATCGACCTCCTTCTGTCGAATCTGCCCAGTCTGGAACATGTAGAGCCTGATATCCGTGCTCATCTGCTTTCCTCTTCTGTTGAACGGGTGACGTGCGGCGGCGACGCCGTGTGTCGCGACTTGCCGCTCAGGGTGACGGCCAGAAGGTCGTCATATGTCCAGCTCTTTTTCGGTGCCTCCGCGACGCAGTTGCCGTCATGAATGACCATGATCCGATCGGCGAGCGCGAGCATTTCGTTCAGGGACGACGAAATGAGCAGGACTGCGGCGCCATCGCGGGCAAGTTGCAGTATGATATCGTAGATTTCCTTGATCGCACCGACATCGACGCCGTTGGTCGGCTCCACGATGATATAGACGGTGGCTTTCGCACTCATCCATTTGCCGATGACCAGCTTCTGTTGATTGCCACCGGAGAAGAAGCGCACCTGCGTGGAGGAAGCGCGTGGGCGCACCGCAAGCTGGTCCAGCACGGCTTCTGCATATCTTTTCATGGTGCCGGGCCGGATCATCAAAAAATGTTGCAGCGAATGCAGGACCGGCAGGCAGATGTTTTCGGCAGCCGAGAGTGCGGGAAAAAGGGCTTGTTTGCGCCGGTCCTCGGGGATCAGCGCGATGCCTGAACGACGTGCAGCGATCGGGGTGGCCAGATTGACCGCTTTGCCCCGCACCTTTGCCGTGCCGGAATGCCGGCTGATGCCGCCAAGCGCCCGTGCGACATCTTCCATCCCGCCGCCAACGGGACCGGTGAAGCCCAGCACCTCTCCGGCTTGCATCTTGAAGCTGAGGGGCGCCAACTGCGCCGTGCCGAGGCCAGCAACCTCAACCAGGACTTCTGGACGGACGCTGTTGCCATCATTGTAGGTCGCAAGCTCAGAGCGGCTGCGGTCCACCATGAGTTCAGTAACGCGGTCTTCGGTGACCTCGCCACGATTAAGGGTTCCGGAAACAAGTCCCCCTCGAAGGATCGTGGCGCGGTCGCAGATCTGCTGGACCTCTCGAAGGCGATGGGAGATGTAAACGATGGCTATCCCCTGCGCTTTGAAGCCATCGACGATCCGAAAAAGAACTTCCGATTCCGCTGCCGAAAGGCGAGCTGTCGGCTCATCAAGAACGATCAGTTTGTAGCGCCGATGGAACAAGGTCGCCAAGGTGACGAGTTGCATCTCGGCTGCGGACAGTGCGCCGGCAAGCCGCCGCACGTCGAGCTCGATGCCCATTTGCGACAGAATCTCCGCAGCTTCGTCATGGATCGCCCGGTCGCTTATACCGATCCTCCCGGGCTCATTGCCGAGAAGGATATTTTGCCCAACCGTGAAGCTGGATACCAGTTCTGCGTCCTGATAGACCGCTCCGAGGCCCAGCCGATGGGCTTCCGGCGGGCTGGAAACCCTGACCGGTGACCCTTCAAGGAAAATCTCACCGGCGCTCGGGGCATAGACACCCGTCAAGATTTTGATGAGGGTCGACTTGCCCGCACCGTTTTCACCAAGCAGGCCGTGCACCTCGCCGCGCAGAAAGCTAAGGCTCACGCCCTTCAACGCTTTGGTGCCGGCGAACTCCTTCTCGAGATTCTTCAGTTCAACCAGTGGTGTCGCGTTCATCGCCGTCACCTCAGATAAACTTGAGATGGACTTCTTCACGGTTGAGAAGCGCATTTGCTCCAACCGCGACGATGAGCACCAGTCCCTGGAAGATGTGGCGGGCGGCAAAGGGGAAGCCGACCATATTCATCCCGGAATCCACCATATACAGGAAAAAGACGCCAACGAGAGTGCCAAACAGATGTGGCTTGCCCTTTCCAAGCACGGTTGCGCCAAGGAACACCGCGGCGAAGGCCTCGAGGAGGTAGCCCTCGCCACCGACCGGTTGCGCCGAGGATGAGATAGCGGTCACGATCACGCCCGCAATCCCCGACATCAATGCCGAAAGCACGAATGCGAGGATGACCCATCGATAAACGTTGATCCCGGAGTAGAACGCCGCCATCGGATTGTCGCCGACCGCCGCGATGTAGTGGCCGATCCGTGTCCGCGCTGCGGCGATGAGGGCTACGATGAACACCGCTACCAGGATGATTACGGGCACGCCGACGATTCCGAGCTTACCCTGGCCGAGATAAAGGAATGCGGTTTCGTCGTAGCTAACAGGGACCTGATAACCGCCCGTGATAAAAACGTTGATCCCATCGAGCACGAACATCACACCAAGCGTGACGACAATGCCCGATAGCCGTCCATAGGTCACCAGAAGCCCGTTCACCACACCGATCAGGCATGCGGCAAGCAGAGCAAACACGATTGCAAGCCAAGGGCCGGTGATAGGGATCAGAAAGGCGACGAGGATTGATGACGTCGTCACTGTGAGACCGATCGAAAGGTCAAAGCTCCCCGCGGTCACGACCCAGGTCAATCCCATAGAGACCAACGCACTGACGATCATCGAAAAGAGGATGTTGTTCAAGTTGGAAGCGGTGGCGAAGTAGGGCGAGGCTATGGAAAATCCAACGGCGGCCACGACCAGGACGATGATTGTTCCCCATTGCCTGAGAAACCGCATGACGGCGGGTTCGCGTCTTCCCGCTGGCACTGCGTTGACGGCAGTACCCTTGGCTGTGTTCGCCTTGGCAAGGCTTTCCTGCTCCACATGCGTCACTTTTTAGATTCCAGTCGTTCGTTGATCAGATGCAAGGGTACGGTTCAGTGCCCACGCGATTGCCGTCACCAAATGGATTGGGTCCCGGCACCCTTCGGCACGAGTCGCATTCTGCTGAAAGCGGGGCATACGGCGGCAACGCTCTGCTCGCCGTATGCCAGTTCGCGTCTAGCCGCCGTACTGTTTCAGCAGGGCGATTGCCTGCTCGTCCCAGCTTTTGAGTTCGGCGCGGGCCTCGCTCGCCTGATCCGGCGTCTTGGTGATCACGGGGATGCGGTAGACGATATTTGGCACGTCCTCGCCTCGCGCGAGCTTAACCGCGAGTTCGCCGGTCTTGCGGCCGATTTCAGGGAAGGGCGAGTCGCAGCTGAAGACCACCGGCACCTGCTTGGCCGCCCAGGCTTCAAGGAACTGGGTCGACAGGTAGTGATTGAACAGCGGAACGTCGTCCCTGTTCATCTGTTTCAGCGCCTGCGCCGCGCCGAGCGTGAATGGCCACCACCACGAGATGAAGGCCGCAAGCGAACCAGGCTCCGGATGGGCCTGCAAAAGCGACAGCATGTTCTTACGGCCGACCGAAATCTCATCGGTCGTGCCCTGGCCGCCGTCGATGAAGGGCAGCACCTTCATGCGCGGCTCGTAGCGGCACATGAGTTCGAACATGTCCACTTCCATGTCGAACGGCGTGAAATAACCACGCTGTTCCGCGGTCTGGGCGAAGGTGCCCTGGCGGCCGGTATAGTTCTGAACGAAGTAGCCGAGCGTGGTCGCAGTTCCCCAGACATCGTCCATGACGGCCGGTGAATTCTTGACCGGAATGGTGAAGCCGACCGTCTTGATGCCTCTCTTGTGCGCCTCGTCCGCAATATAGGCGGTTTCGGATTCTTGCGAGTAGATCCCCATCACAAGCGCGTCGATCCCGCGGTCGAGCAGCGCCCGCTCGGCGGACTGTTCGCTTGGCTTTGTCGGCTCGCCGCGAATCGTGACGACCTCGCCTCCGGCATCGAGCACCGCCTTGACGATCTGCCAGCAGCCACGGCGCCACGGCTGATTGAACGGCCCGTAGGTCAGCGGGACGCCAATGCGCACCTTCTTGCCGGCAGCGGGCGGCGTTATTTCCTCGGCGCTGGCAAGTATCGATGTGCTTGCAAGCGCTGCGCCGCCGATCAGACCGCCCACACTCTTCAGAAGAGTCCGGCGATTGAAATCGGTGTATTCGGTGGCCTCTTGTGCAAGCCGGCGTAACCGTTGCGGATCATCAAAAATATTCATGCGCTTCCTCCCGTTTCTCTATCCGTTCTTGCGAAGACCCGACCGGTCACCTCAGCGACTGAGCGTTCTCACGCTTCGGACCGTTGCCGACACGACATCCCAGCGTTCGCGCACCAGCAAGGCGTTGGTACCGCATGCCGCAGTTGCCAATGAACCATATTGCCAGGTTGCCTGACAAGTTAAATCTGCTACTCTGACAAAAGAAAATTCGCGGCAGCGTGGGTACAACAGAGCCACAACGGCTTAGATGTGCCGTCCGAAAGCGACGATGGTTGGAGCACCGTATGGTTTATGATGAAAAGGTTAGACGAGGACCTTCACTTGCCGATTCCGTAGCCTCGAGGATCAGGAGTGACATCACTTCGGGCGCACACGCCAAGGGCGACAAGCTGCCAACGGAGCACGAGCTATCGGAAAAATATGGTGTGAGCCGGCCGATCGTCAGGGAAGCAATCGGCATCCTCAAACGCGATGGACTCGTTGCAACCCGGCAGGGTCTAGGGGCGTTCGTAATCGAGACGAAGGAGATGGCGTTTCGATTGGCCGGTGTTGATCTGACCGATGCATTGGATGTTGAAAACATCATCGAGCTTCTGATGGCGGTGGAATCGGCTGCAACAGCTTTGGCTGCCGAACGGCGCTCAGCAAAGCAGCTTGCGGCGATTGAAATGCAATTGCATGCCATCCAGCGGGCGTTCGACAACGATGAAGCCGGCGTTGAGGAGGATATGGCCTTTCACAGAGAGATCGTCGATGCCTGCGGCAATCCGCATTTCAAGGAAATGTCCAATTTCCTGGAGTCGCATGTACGGAATTTTATCCGAAAGGCTCGCGCCAGTTCGCTGCGAAATGCCCTACTCTCCCAAGTTCAGGAAGAGCATATCGCCATATTCAACGCGATCGCGGAGGGGAATCCACAAGAGGCTCGCAAAGCTGCGGAAAAGCACCTTCGAGGAGCTGCAAATCGACTGTCCTTGCATCTGGGACTGAAGTGAGCCCGTTCCCCTAAAGTGCGCTCCCCAGGGAGATCAGGGTGTGAACGTCCTGCACGGCGCGACGGCAATCTCTGCATGGTCCATGAAGGTTGCTACATTGGCGCCCGCTGAGGAACAGCTAAAGCTCCTCAGGGGGCAAACCTCGTCACGCCCCCGCAGATCAGAAGATCGAATTGGTGATCGCCTTGACCGGTCCAAGCAGCACCGATCCGTCCGGCACGCCGGCGTCGATCGGAATCGCCTGCCGGTTGGCCGTCGCCACCATGGGTTGGCTGGCGTCGCTGGTCACGACGACCGGAGTCTTCGAGGGCACGCGATCATAGAGGTCGATAATGTCCTGGTTCATCAGACGCACGCAGCCTGACGAGACCGACTTGCCGATCGACCGCCACTCAGGCGAGCCGTGCAGACGATAGAGCGTGTCGACATTGCCCTGGAACAGATAGAGCGCGCGTGCGCCGAGCGGGTTCTTCAGGCCGCCGGGCATGCCGCCATTGTCGGCGCTATAGGGCTTCAATTCCGGCTGACGGGCGATCATTTCGTCCGGCGGCGTCCACTTCGGCCATTTCTGCTTCCACTGAACGACGGCGTCGCCAGACCATTCGAAGCCGGCACGGCCAAGGCCGACACCGTAGCGTATCGCCTGACCGCCTGGACGAACCAGATAAAGGAAGTGGCCGGTGGTATCGACGACTATGGTTCCCGGCTTCTGTCCCGTCGGGTCGGGAACGATCTGACGCAGGAACTGCGGATCGATCTTGTCGACGGGGATGGCCGGCAAGTCGAAGCCGCCGTCGCTGACAGCGGCGTACATCGTCACATAATCGGCCAGAGGCGGCTC
>NZ_RZQY01000890.1:0-1912 GCF_003998575.1 Mesorhizobium sp. M7A.F.Ca.CA.001.10.2.1
CGTCGCCGTCGCGCCGGACATCACAGCATGACCCACTTCCTCTTCGACGGTCCCGACACCGCGCCCACCACCATCCTGCTTGCCCATGGTGCGGGCGCGTCGATGGATTCGCCTTCGATGACCGCCACCGCCAAGGCGCTGGCCGCGGCCGGCTTACAGGTCGCGCGCTTTGAATTCCACTACATGGCTGCCCGCCGCTACGGCCACCGCAAACCGCCGCCGCGGGCCGAGACGGTAAATCCGGAATATATCAAGGCGACAGCCGACCTCAGGGCAAAGGGCGTGACGGGACCGCTGATCATCGGCGGCAAGTCGATGGGCGGGCGCGTCGCCTCCATGGTCGCCGACGAGATGTTTGCCAAGGGCGAGATTTCAGGGCTGGTCTGCCTCGGCTATCCCTTCCATCCGCCGGCCAAGCCCGAGCAATTGCGCACCAAACACCTTGCCGATCTGAAGACGCCGACGCTGATCTTCCAAGGTACCCGCGACGAGTTCGGCACCAGGGACGAGGTTGCGACTTATGACCTTTCCGATCGCATCGAGGTCATCTGGCTGGAGGACGGCGACCACGATCTCAAGCCTCGCAAGAGCATCTCGGGATTTTCGGCGGCCGACCATCTGAAGATGCTGGCCGAGACGGTCAAGGCGTGGTCGGGTCGGATCGCTTCCTGAAGCGATGAAGATCGCCTCCTTCAACATCAACAACATCAACAGCCGGCTTGAAAACCTGCTGGGATGGCTGGCTGTGGCAAAGCCCGATGTCGCCTGCCTGCAGGAGCTGAAGGCGCGCGACATGCAGTTTCCACGCTCGGCATTGGCGGCGGCCGGCTATGGCGCGGTGTGGAAGGGCGAGCCGACGTGGAACGGTGTTGCCATCCTGGCACGGGGCGCCGAGCCAGTGCTGACCCGCGATGCCTTGCCCGGCGATGATGCCGACAGGCAGAGCCGTTATATCGAGGCGGCGGTGAACGGCATCATCGTCGCTTGTCTCTATGCGCCGAACGGCAATCCTCAGCCCGGTCCGAAATTCGCCTACAAGCTCGCCTGGCACGCGCGGCTGGAGGTGCATGCCGAACAGTTGCTCGACACCGGCCTGCCGGTGGTGCTGGCCGGCGACTACAACATCGTGCCCGAGCCGCGCGATATCTACGCCACCCGCTCCTATGACGACAACGCGCTGGTGCAGCCGGAAAGCCGGGCGTCGTTCCAGCGCCTGCTCGACCAGGGTTGGCTTGATGCCCTGCGCAAGAAGCATCCGAAGGAAACGCTTTACACATTCTGGGACTATCGCCGCAACCGCTGGCCGCGCGATGCCGGCCTCCGGCTCGATCACATCCTGCTGTCGAAGAAACTGGCACGCCGCCTGACCGCCGCCGGCATCGACCGCGACGTGCGCGGCGAGGACGGCGCCAGCGACCATGCGCCGGTGTGGGTGGAATTGAAGTAGGCGACTGCTTTCATTGCGTCGCGCTTGAACGGGTCCCTGCAACGCGCTTAAAGTCCTTTGTCTTGATGCAAGTTGCTGTCCCAATCCGGGTTCGCTTTTGGCCGACATGCAATAACCCTGTCGGCAAAGTACTCCAACGCAGCCGGATCGCCCGTGAACGCAACCCCCCACGAGATTTGTGAATCGAGGCTCCATGCCTGACTTGGGCGCTGTCGAGATACTGGCCGCTGCCATTGTGGTGCTTGCGGCTGCTGTCATGTCCTGGCTGCTGTGGCGGAAGCGCAGCCGCCGCAAGGGACGGCGGCAGACCAATCCGGCTGCCGACTATGCCGTCCGTACCGAATGGAACGCCGGCGGGGGTATGCTCAATTACTCATCCTTCGTCTATTTCGATGTCGATCGCGACGGCAAATACGGCGCCGGAGACCGGCCGATGGCCGGGATCATGGTGCGGCTGTATGACGA
>NZ_RZQY01000891.1:0-1912 GCF_003998575.1 Mesorhizobium sp. M7A.F.Ca.CA.001.10.2.1
CCCTTGTTGGTTTCTTCCTTGTCGGCAAGAAAGGCGGAATCGCCGAACAGCGCCACCGCCATCGGATCGAGGTCGAGTTCGTCGAGCATCAGCGCCCCGGCCAGATGCGGCACGCCGGCCTTGCCGTCGACCCCCTCCTTTACATCGATATTGACGTCGCCGGACACCGCCGCTTCGTTGATAGCGCCGTTGAGTTCGTCCAGCACCAGCAGACCGTTGCCATAATCGCCCTGCGCCGAGAACGACGTCGACATGCCCGCCCCCATGCCCGGCAGGCCGATACCTGTCGTCATCAGCCATGGCTCGATGTCGGCGGCGTCGAGGCTGAGCTTGCCCTTGGCGGCGAAGCCTTGCGGCGTATCGGCGATCGTCCCCTCGAAACCCGCCTTGAAGTCGTTGCCGGCAAGGCTGAAATTCGTCGTCAGGCCGCCGCCGAGCGTACCCTTGGCCTGAATGTCGGTGCTCGCCTCGCCCAGCATGCCGAGCGGCAGTGCCGGCAGGCCGTAGAGGGCCAGCAGCGTGGTGGCATCAGGGTTTTTGGCATTGAAGGTAAGCGCCACCGGCGCTTCGAGAAGCTTGTCCACCGCCCCCTTTCCCGACAGCGATGCGGAAAAGGCCGAGCCGCCGGCCTTGCCTTGTCCGCTCACCGCCAGGCCCGTGGTGCCGTCGCCATTGTCGGCCGCACTCGCCACGAGGTCGACACGCGCATCCTGGAACAGCTCGGGATAGGCTGCGGCACGGCTCGCCAGTCCCTTGAGCACGGCGCTGTCGGGATAATGCCGGGCGGCGACGTCGATCAGCGGCTTCAGATCGACGGCAACCACCGATGCATCGAGCTTGCCGGTCGGGCTCGCCGGGAAATCCTTGATCCTGCCGGTGGCGCTGATCGAGGCGCCGGCCAGCCCGCCCACCGACAGCCGGTCGATTTCGAGCAGCCCGTCGCGCAGCCTGAGCGCCGTGTCGACGGTATCCGCGGTCAACCCGCCAGCGTTGACCGGCCCTGCCTTGATCTGGAAATCGAGGTCGCGGTCGGCAAAGCGATTGGCGCCCTTGTCGCTGACGAAGATCGAGGCGAAGGCCGCCAGCCCGTCGACATCGAGGTCGCCCCCTTCGAGACGCATCAGCACTGAGGGCTTGGCATCGTCGGGCTGGCTGGAATCGATGCGGCCGGAAAACTTCGCCTTGCCCAGGATCAATTCGAGATCGCTGAAGGCCTGGCGCTTCTGCGAGAGGTCGACCTTGGCCTTGAAGCCGGCGGCAGGGAGACGGCGGATCGCCTCGTCGACATCCTTCGACAGCCAGGCGGCAAAGCCGGAGGGTTGCGCCACGGCCAGCAGCAGCGAGCCGTTGAAGCCGAAATGACCCTCCAAATTGAGCACGAGCATGCCATCGGCTTCCAACGTGGTGCGGCCGGGCAAGGTCGCGGCAAGCGATTTCACCGACCAGCCGCCATCGACCGGCTCGGCGGAAAGATGCACGTCGCGCACCGTGGTGTCGCCGACCACCACCGCCGGCAGCTTGACCTCGACAGTGCCGGGAATGGTCGGCCTCGGCATGTCGAGCAGCGCCTGCTCAAACGCCGCGATGCGCTGATCCAGCGTCAGACCGGCGCCGGCTTCGGCGCCCACCGCCTCGTCGAACTGCACCTGCGCGCCATTGGCCTCGATGGCGAAACTCGGCTTCAGCCCGAGATCGACAGAAGCCTTGCCGTCGGCGGTGTAGGGGTTGTCGAGCGGCCCGGTCTCGAAGCGGAATTCGTCGACGCCGAGTTTCTGGTGGTCGAGCGAAAATTTGCCGTTCAGCCGAAAGCCCGGATCGGGCTTGCCGGCGGAAACCCTCACCGTCTCGCCATCGGTGCCGCGCAGCTCGGCGCTGTTCTTGTCGGCACCGGAGATCTTGAACTGGCCGGAAT
>NZ_RZQY01000892.1:0-1905 GCF_003998575.1 Mesorhizobium sp. M7A.F.Ca.CA.001.10.2.1
CTTCAGGCCGTTCGGCGTCATCATCGCCTTGGTGACGCTGGCGGCGATACCCGTGCTGGCAGCACGCAACGAGAGCCCCTCGATCGCCTCGGATGGCGAAACCAGCAATTTCCTGCGCTACATCTGGCTGGTGCCGTCGGCGACCGCAGCCGTGCTGGTGTTCGGCGCGGTGGAAACCGGCGGCTTTGCGCTCTTCCCGATCTATGGCAGCCGCATCGGCTATTCCGAGGCCGATGCGGCCCTTCTGCTGACCATGATCGGCCTCGGCAATGTGTTGTTGCAGATCCCGATCGGCATGATCAGCGATCGCGTCAGCGATCGCCGCTACCTGCTGATTGCCTGCGCCACGGTCGGTCTTATCGGCACCGTCTTCATGCCCTTCTTCGCCCAGAATTGGCATTTGATGGCCGCGCTTCTGTTCGTCTGGGGCGGCGTCGTCGCTGCCATGTACACGATCGGCCTTGCCCATCTCGGCTCGCAGCTTTCCGGCCATGAACTGGCGTCGGCCAACGCCGCCTTCGTGCTGTGCTACGGTGTCGGCATGGTGCTCGGCCCGCAGGCGATCGGCATCGGCATGGATGCGTTCGGCCCGTCCGGCTTCGGCTGGTCGCTCGGCCTGTTCTTCGCCGCCTATATCGCTTTGGTCGCCGTCAGGTTGGTTCGCAAGATCCTGCTGTAGCGCAACTGCCGCCAGCCCTGCATTTGGCGCGCACGGTGGCAGGCTGCTGACAGAACCGTGTCAGGAGCACAGGGCTAAAAGAGTGTCCCAAAACACTTGAGGACACTTCCATGATCGACAGCGGCTTTGAAACCACATCGCTACGAATGACACTGCTTCTGCTCGTGACCTTCCAGGCTCCGGCCGCCGACGTCGACCGCATCATGGATGCTGTGGTGGCGATTGCGCCGCTGGCCATGGGCAAATATGACCGCAATGCCTATCAGTCGGCGCACGGCATCGAACGCTACAGGCCGCTTGACGGTGCGGCCGCCGGTGCCGAAACCGAATTGCGGCGGCGGCCCGGCACGGTCGAGGTTTCCTTCGAACTGCCGGACGATCAGGTGCTGGCCGCCCGCGTCGTCGAGGCGATTTTCCAGGCCCATTCCTACCAGGAACCGGTGATCCGCATTCAACCGATTCTCGCCAGCCGTTCCAAGGGACTGGACGACCGCGCCAATCCGAATCGCTGGTGGAACACGACCGGAGACTGGAAGAAGGTTGCGTCACCGGCGACAGAAACCGCATGATTTCCGTTCACCAGCAGGCTCAGGCGGGTCGCACCAGGCTTGCCGGGCTTGACTTTCCGGGCGCGTTCTTTATGTGTCGCGCCAAGTTTCCCGCGTCCGGGTGTTTCCCCGTGCTCCAGCGGCCAAAACCCCACGAACAAACGGACTGATATCATGGCCAAAGCCGCAAACATCAAGATCAAGCTTCTGTCGACCGCCGACACCGGTTTCTTCTACGTGACCAGCAAGAACAGCCGCACCAAGACCGACAAGCTGTCGTTCCGCAAGTACGACCCGGTCGCCAAGAAGCACGTCGAATTCAAGGAAACCAAGATCAAGTAATCTGAGTTTCCCGCTGCAATGCCGAAACGCCGCCCAATGGGCGGCGTTTTTCGTTTGTAACCAGTTGATTTCGTTGCACGTGAGCAGAGACTGCAGCCAAAAGGATTGACCCTTCGCCAAGGTTGCGGCACCCTTCGCCGTGGGTTGGGTGTCATGAACAAGGCGCCTATGGATGTCGAAGAAGGTGAAAGCTGCAATCATTGCAGCCCTTGTCGCTCTGGTTGCTGGCTTCGCCGTCAGCAACGGGCTGATAAGCCAGCAGACGGCCGATGAGATCAAGGCCAGGACTGACCAGGTTCTGAGTGAGGAAGAGGCCGCACCGCCTGCACCTCAGCC
>NZ_RZQY01000893.1:0-1904 GCF_003998575.1 Mesorhizobium sp. M7A.F.Ca.CA.001.10.2.1
GCGCAGCCGGTGGCTGGGTTGCCGACAGCAGATGCCCGTCGGCGGAAAACCGATAGATGTTCGGGCCGTATTCGTCGGAGATGAACATCGAACCATCGGGCAGTCGCACGATCGCCTCGTTGTCGAGCGCCAGCTTGCCATTGTCGGCTTGCGGCAGGATCGGCATGTCGCCGCTTGCCGCGCGCACGCCGTTGAGCGGATCCAGGCCTGTGGCATCAGCCCCCTTGTCGTCGGTGAGAAGCATGGTGTCGGCGAGCGTTGCCTTGACGCCGGTCTGCTGCTGGCCGGCAGCAGGTGCCGCACCTGGTGCCACCGGGGTAAACTCGATGGCGACGGTGTTGAGGCGCGGCCGGTAGTCGGTGGTACCGACGACATTGTAGCCGCGATCCGGCAGCAGCCAGAGCGAACCTTTGTAGCCGGCGGCCTCATGCGTCCAGCCTGATGTGTCGATCGACATGCCCGAGCCCGAACCAAACGTCTCGCCGAACTTGTCGCGCTGAGCGGCCGGGATGCGGCCGACGCCGACCAGCCCTTTGTTGACAAAGCTCGTGCCGCCGACGGTCGCGGTGCTGTCGGCGAGCGCCGGCGTCAAGGCGGTGAACAAGGCCAGCGCGACGCCGAGCGACGCGGTTCGATACAGGTGTTTCATGGATAATCCTCTTTGTGACGGATGTGCCGGAGCGGCCGCGGGACGAAAAACTGAAAGAGGTGCGACATCGATGATGCCGCGCAAGCCTCCCCGAAACGCGGTCTACGGCGCGAACATGATGCTTGCGTGACAGCGCGCAGTGCATGCCGGCGGTCGACGAAAAACGATGCGCGCGCGGCACTGGACACTTATGTCCAGTGCATATATGATCCAGCCTTCGGACTAACCGTGGAGGGGAAGCCTTGAAGTCGCACTACCGCGCAGTCGTCATCGGGGGTGGCGTGGTCGGGGCCTCGGTGCTCTACCACCTGACGCGATTTGGCTGGAGCGATGTGGCGCTGATCGAGCGCGCCGAACTGACAGCCGGTTCGACCTGGCACGCGGCGGCAGGCTTCCATGCGCTCAACGCCGACCCCAACGTGGCGGCGCTGCAGGACTACACCATCAATCTCTACCGCGAGATCGCGGCCGAATCCGGCTGGGATATCGGCCTGCACATGACGGGCGGCGTCAACATCGCCAGCGATCCCGCGCGCTGGGAGTGGCTGAAATCGGCCTGGGCGGTGTTTCAGTCGGTCGGCATCGAGACCGCGCGCCTTGTCACGCCCGACGAGATCAAGGCGATCTGCCCGATCGTCGACGTCACCGGCGTGCTAGGCGGCCTGCATGATTCCAACGAGGGGCACCTCGACCCGTACGGCACGACGCACGCCTATGCCGGCGCTGCAAAAAAGCGCGGCGCCGACATCATCCTGCGCAACCGGGTGGTCGAGTTGAAGCCGCGCGCCGACGGTCGCTGGGATGTCGTCACGGAGCAGGGCACCATTATCGCCGAGCATGTCGTCAATGCCGGCGGGCTGTGGGCAAAGCAGCTCGGCCGCATGGCCGGCATCGACCTGCCGGTGACGCCGATGGAGCACCATTATTTCATCACTGAGGACATTCCCGAGATCGCGGCGCTGGACAGGGAAATCGGCATCGCCGTCGATCTCGACGGCTTTTCGTATCTCAGGCAGGAGCGCAAGGGCGTGCTGCTCGGCGTTTACGAGCAGAACCCGAAGCACTGGAACATGGATGGCGCGCCGTGGGACTACGGCATCGAGCTGATCCCGGAAGACATCGACCGCATCAGCCCCGAACTCGCCAAGGCGCATGAGCGCTTTCCTTGCCTGGCGACGGCCGGCATCCGCAAATGGGTCAACGGCGCCTTCACCTTCACGCCGGACGGCAATCCGATTGTCGGGCCGGTGCGCTG
>NZ_RZQY01000894.1:0-1896 GCF_003998575.1 Mesorhizobium sp. M7A.F.Ca.CA.001.10.2.1
CTATAGCGGCGATGTGTCCCAAAGCCTTCGCGGTCTGCGGATAGATAGCGTGGCCGGCATCGGTGAGCGCGATGCGGTTGCCGGTGCGCACGAACAATTGCTTGCCGAACCAGTTCTCAAGATTGCGTATCTGCTGGCTGACCGCTGCAGAGGACACGCCGAGTTCAGAAGCGGCCAAGGTGAAGCTGCCGGCACGGGCGGCAACTTCAAAAGCCTTGATCGCATTCAGCGGCGGCAACCGTTCCACAACAGATCCATAAGTTTTTCTTGCTCAATCCTAATTATTTTCGACGTTGAGAGAAAGATTTTTTTGCCGTCTCATAGGCTCGAAACCTTCGGAGCCATGACGATGAAAGACATCCTCGATCTCGACCGCTATCCGCTCGACCGCGAAGGCAGCGCCGAATGGCAGCGCCTTGTCGAACAATCCGTCGCCGCGCTCGAAGCCGACGGCATGTTCAATCTGGAAGGGTTTTTGCGCCCCGGCGTGGCGGAACAAGCCGTGCGCGAAATCCAGCCGGTGATGGCCGCGCGCTCGCATGTGCACAAGCGGATGCACAACATCTACTTCAAGCCTGACATTCCCGAGCTTGCACCCGACCATCCGGCGCTGCGCAAGGTGGAGACCATCAGCCACACCGTCTGTGCCGACCAGATTCCGGCCAGCGTCGTGCTCGCCATCTACGAATACGAACCGCTGCTGCGCTTCCTGGCGGCGACGATGGGCAAGACCAGGCTGCATGTCATGCAGGATCCGTTGGCGCGAACCAATGTCATGGCCTATCGCGCCGGCGAGGCTTTGAACTGGCATTTCGATCGCTCCGAATTCACGACGACGCTGCTGCTGCAGGCAGCGGAATACGGCGGCGACCTCGAATACCGCACCGATCTGCGATCTGACGGCAATCCCAACTATGACGGCGTCGCAAGGCTGCTGGACGGGCGCGATCCCGATGCAAAGATCCTGCGCATGAAGCCCGGCACGCTGAATGTCTTCCGCGGCAAAAACACCGCGCATCGCGTCACCACGGTCGAAGGCGAGCGCGAGCGCATGATCGCGGTGTTTTCCTACTATGAAAAGCCCGGCGTGGTGTTCAGCCCCGAGGAGCGGGTCGGCTTCTACGGCCGTGCCGCCTGAGACCGAAAGGCCGACATGCCAACGGCCCCCAAGAATCCGAAGATGACCTCTTGTTAGATTGTCGACAATCTGCTTGTCTTGCTTTCGATTTCCCTGGGAGTGGCCGAATGGCGAAAGCGGATTTCAGTCCGATTGCGGACACGACGCGACGCGCCGAGATCGTCGCGCTGTTGCGGCGTGCGATCCTGACCGGGCAGCTCGCACCCGGCCAGAAGCTCAACGAGCTGCGGATTTCCGAACAGATGCGGGTCAGCCGCGCGCCGTTGCGCGAGGCAATGCGCGAACTGGTCCAGGAAGGCATCCTGACCAGCATCCCCTATGCCGGCACCTTCGTCATCGAGGTCACAGCCAAGGACATCGACGATGCCTATTCGTTCAACAAGGTGATGGACGAGCTGGCCATCGAGCGGGCGTGGCCGCTGCGCGACCAGCGCTTCTTCGACGAGCTCGACCGGCGTCACGAAGCCGTGAAGCAGGCGACCCGTGCGTTGGACACGACACGCCAAATCGAAACCGCGCTGCAACTGCATGGCCTGATCTACGAATGGGCCGACAATTCGGTGCTGCTGGAAACCTGGCAGCGGCTGACCAGCCGGCTGCAGATGTATTTTGCGCTCCACCAGCATGCCCGCAATGAGCCGGTGCCGGCCGAAGACGTTCACGAAACCTATGTGCGGTTGCTGAAGGGCAAGGACATGCGTGCAGCCCAGCGCCATGCCAGGGAGCACATCGATCTCGATTTCGAGGAGTTGCTTGCC
>NZ_RZQY01000895.1:0-1890 GCF_003998575.1 Mesorhizobium sp. M7A.F.Ca.CA.001.10.2.1
CCGCGATCAGCCGCGGCCGCAAGAGCGAGGAAGAGAGGGGGAAGGGCGGAGCCGGAAGAGAAAGGAGCCCAAGGGGAGAACTCGACGCCCAGATCGCCGCCCTGCTCAAGCAGGCTGCAATGCCGAACGGCAAATTGCTGGCCATGTCGGGCGCGTCGGGCGCCCATACGGCAACCATCGCCGAGAAAGCCGCGCTCGATGCCAATCCGGCGATTGCCGCGCGCGGTTTCTCGACGCTGACCGGACACATGAAGGAAGCACAGTTTCCCTTCGCTGTGGCACTGGCGGCGCTGGCCGTCGATCGCAAGGCCGCCTACCCTGTTTTTGATGCCGCAGCCGAGAAGCCGTTCGAAGGGGTTCCCGCAACCGTCCTTGCAACGGCGATCGGCTATCACCAATTCGAGGGCATGGCGCTCGTCAACGCCGCCTGAGGCGGTGGTCCACGATCCATGCCGCAACGATAGACGATCGAGGGCTACCGCATGGCCAATCTGAACGATCATATGGGCAGGCCGATCGTTGCCGTCACCGGCATCGGCGTGGTGACCTCGCTTGGCGTCGGCAAGGCCGATAATTGGGCGGCGCTGACCTCGGGCAAGTCGGGCATCCACCCGATTACCCGTTTTCCGGTCGATCATCTCAACACCCGCATCTCCGGCATGGTCGACTTCCTGCCGTCGAGCTCGAAGGGCTCCAGCCATCTCACCTATGAACTGGCGGAAACCGCCGCGCGTGAGGCCGTGGCCGAGTCCGGCCTCGATTCCGGTGATTTTGGTGGTCCTCTCTTCCTCGCTTCACCGCCGGTCGAACTCGACTGGCACGACCGCTTCGCGCTCTACAATTCCAATGATTTGGACTCCGGCGGCGAACGGCTGCTGCGGGTGGCGCGCGGATTGAAAGAACTCGACTTTTTCGAGACCACGCAGTTCGGCTCGATCGCCGGCCGGCTTGCCGACCGTTTCGGCACCCGCGGGCTGCCGATCACGCTGTCGACCGCCTGCGCTTCCGGCGCCACCGCCATCCAGCTCGGCGTCGAGGCGATCCGCCGCGGCGAATGCGACCGCGCGCTGTCGATCGGCGCCGACGGTTCGGCGACCGCCGAGGCGCTGATCCGCTTTTCGCTGCTGTCCGCGCTGTCGACCCACAACGACATTCCCGAAAAGGCGTCAAAACCTTTCTCCAAGGACCGCGACGGCTTTGTCCTCGCCGAGGGTTCGGGCGCGCTGGTACTGGAATCACTGGAAACCGCACTCGCGCGCGGCGCCACGATTCTTGGCATCCTGCGCGGCTGCGGCGAAAAGGCGGACGATTTCCACCGCACCCGCTCGAAGCCGGACGCTTCGCCGGCGATCGCGGCGGTTCGTGCTGTGCTAGCCGATGCCGGCTTGAGCCAGGACGAGATCGACTACGTTAACGCCCACGGCACCTCGACGCCGGAAAACGACAAGATGGAGCATCTGTCGCTGTCGACGGTGTTCGGCGAACGGATCGGCTCGATGCCGGTCTCGTCGAACAAATCGATGATCGGCCACACGCTGTCGGCGGCGGGCGCCGTCGAGGCGGCGTTCTCACTGATGACGATGCGCGAAAGCGTCATCCCGCCGACCATCAACTATGACAATCCCGACCCCGCGATCGTGCTCGACGTGGTGCCGAACAAGAAGCGCAATGCCGAGGTCCGCACCGTGCTGTCGAACTCCTTCGGCTTCGGCGGCCAGAACACTTGCCTTGTCATGGCGCGGGAACCGGTCTAAGCGACCTTTTTCAGCCAGACCGAAACCGACAGGCCCAATGCGCGCATTGCAACTTATCGAGGACCGCCGTCTTGAAACGGTGGACCTGCCGCCTCCCCCACCGCCGGCACTTGGCGAAGTCACGCTGCGCATCAAG
>NZ_RZQY01000896.1:0-1889 GCF_003998575.1 Mesorhizobium sp. M7A.F.Ca.CA.001.10.2.1
GCTATGTAGGCTTCATCGGAGTTGAGGATTTGGGCCGAAATGGATACGCCGTGACAACCACAACGTCGAAATTGGAAAAAGACATAATCAATCTGGCGCGCATCGCCTTATCAGGTCGGACGCAAGACGTAATGCAGATGGTGCATCGGATGGCCAAAAACCATCGCGACAATGCACCAGACCTGTCGAACGGTCTCGTGGAGTTGATGCGGGAAGCTCCCACGCGCGCTTCGCCCCTCCGTCGGCAAACGGAGGCTGTGTTGCCTGTCGACGTCGATACGCGCTTCGCCTTGTTGCGGATCGAAGAAACACCGGCGTTGGATCATGAGCCGATCTTTTCCGCTGAAGTGGACGAAGGGCTATCACGCATCGTTGACGAGCGCGCACACGCGCAGGCGCTCCTGAAGGTCGGACTTGAGCCTACACGGTCGGCCATCTTCACTGGACCGCCCGGAGTCGGCAAAACGATGGCGGCGCGGTGGGTCGCCCGCGCGCTAAAGCGTCCGTTGCTTATCCTCGATCTCGCAGCTGTAATGAGTAGCTATCTGGGCCGCACCGGAACAAATCTCCGGCACGTTCTCGACTACGCAAAGTCGATGGACTGTGTTCTCCTCCTTGATGAATTGGATGCGATCGCCAAGCGCCGTGACGACCGGGGCGAGATCGGTGAATTGAAGCGACTCGTTACGGTCTTGATCCAGCAAATCGATGACTGGCCGGCGACGGGACTGCTTCTTGCGGCGACAAATCACTCTGAGCTTTTGGACCCAGCCATCTGGAGACGTTTCGATCTTTCGATCGAATTTCCGATGCCGGACGCGAGAGGCATATTCTCTTTCGCACAAGCGGCTTTGGCGGGCCACACGGAAAAGTCAGATCAATGGGCGGCAGCCTTGTCTGGGGCGCTGCTCGGCAAATCGTTTAGCGATATTGACCGAGATCTCAAATCGGCTCGTCGCACCGCTACAATCCGGGGCGGCGAACTCACCGACTATCTCACAAATCTTGTTCGACCTGACACCCTCGGAAAACCAGAGAGGATTGCTCTCGCCCGTACACTTGCGAATGAGGGACTAATGTCGCAACGGGCGGCGCAGCAACTCACGGGCGTTGCGCGCGAGACGATTAGGGGTGGTGGAACGTCGATGCTAAAGCCGACGTCACGCGGAAAGCGAGCACGAAATGGCGAAGCGTAATTTCCTCCTGGGAAAAGGCGAACGACTAACGAGCAATGTCGTCGTTCGCGGAGGGGCGCCGAACAAACAGGCCCCCTACACGTTCGCAGAAGCCCGTGAGCGGCTGACGCCCATGCTGGCCGCGACCGTGGAAGCACTCAACGAGTTGCCGGAAGCGGCATGCCCGGATGGTCAGGCCGTTGCGTCGGTGACACTCAATCCCGAATATATCGCCAAATCCTTCTATCCGTCCGATCTGTTTCGGCAGACTGGATTGCAGGCGGTGGGCAGCCGCCCGCGCCGCATCAAGCCAGCCAAGAAATCCAAGGGACGGGAGCCTCAGGAAACGCTCACCACGGAGCTGTTCGTGCTTGGCCCAAAGGATGCGTTCCGTTCGTGGGAACGGTCCCTTCCCGCCTGGGTCTCCGGGACGCATCTTGCGGAAGATATGGTGACGATTGAAGAGATTGCCGCTCCGACGGCGCGTGACAAAATCAAGGGTCCGCTTCCCAAAAGCAAGGACGCGGTGTTCGAAGTCGTCCTTCACACCGATCAGCTTTTCGGAGAAACTGAGGCTCTCCCTGCATTTCAAAAGTATGTCCGGTCGCTCGGTATCGATCAGAAGTTTGACAAGCGCTTTTATGCAGGCGGGCTGTGCTTCCTCGAACTTGAGGCGCCGGTCGCACTCGCTGACGAGATCGCCACGTTCACGAT
>NZ_RZQY01000897.1:0-1889 GCF_003998575.1 Mesorhizobium sp. M7A.F.Ca.CA.001.10.2.1
CCTATCAGCAGCCTGATCATTACATCCGCAAGGCACGCCGCCGGATAGTGGCGCAGTCTGCCCGGACCCTTCTGGTATTCGATCGAAACGAGAACGAAAATGTCCCACTTTTGGCGGGGGTGGAAGAGAGTGGGACAAAAAAGTACAAAAAACCCAATTAATCAACGGCTTCGAAAGCTAATGGTGGGCCCGGAGGGACTCGAACCCCCAACCAAGCGGTTATGAGCCGCCGGCTCTAACCATTGAGCTACAGGCCCCACGCGGGCTGGATTAATGTTTTTCGCATCGCGGCACAAGGCTTTCCCCGACGGGCTTCCGCAGATCGCCCAAATCAACCCATAATCACGCTCTACGCGACCCCTTGCGACTTGATCGCAGACCAAGGAGATTTTCATGACCAGACATCTTTTGCTTCTCGCGCTCGCCACTGCAATCGCTTTTCCGGCGATGGCTGGAGCCGCCGATCTGCCGACGCCGCCCCGCATCATCGTGTCGGGCGAAGGCGAAGCAACCGTAGCCCCCGATCTGGCGGTCCTGACGCTGAGCGTCATGCGCGAGGCCAAAACGGCGCGCGCCGCGCTCGATGCCAACAATGACGCCATGGCCGCCGTGATCGCGGCGATGAAGTCCGCCGGCATCAAGGACCGCGATCTGCAGACCGCTGGCATCCAGATCAACCCGCGCTACAACTACACCAACAAGCCGGACGGCAGTCAGGAAGCCGAACTCGTCGCCTACCAGGTGACCAACACGCTTTCGGTGCGGGTGCGCGACGTCGACAAGACAGGCGAGGTCCTCGACAAGGCGGTGTCGCTGGGCGTCAATCAGGGCGGCGGCATTGCCTTCACCAATGACAACCCGGCAGCCACGGTCACCGAGGCGCGCAAGAAGGCGGTCGCCGACGCCATGGCCAAGGCCAAGACGCTGGCCGAAGCCGCCGGCGTCAGCCTGGGCCGGGTGCTCGAGATCACAGACCAGAACATCAGGCCGGCGCCGATGCCGATCAATGCCAAAGCCTTCGATGCCGCGGCCGGCGCGGCTCCGGTACAGGCCGGTGAGAACGCCTACAATGTGCAGGTCACCGTCACCTTCGAACTGAAATAAGCGGCTCTGACGATCCGTGGCTGAGCCTGGCCACGGCAATCATCAACCAATGGCGTGCATGAAAAACCCGCGGGATTGCTCCCGCGGGTTTTTTCGAGCCACACCCTTCAAACGGAAAAGGGCTCGGCTAGTCCAGACCAATCTTCGCAGAAGATCGCGTCTCCCGGCTGATCTTCGCAGAAGATCAGCCTCTAGGGTCCGCCAAACCCAAGCTTAGCGATAGATGACCGGGCAGCCGCGCTCATTGGCGAACACGACGACGACGCGGTCGCCATCCTGGCGGCCCGCCACTTTCACCGTACGACGGCTGACGTCGACGATCCGGACGCGGTGGAGGCCCATGCGTTCGGCCTTGTCGAGGGCGCGGTCCGGCGAGCAGCCACGGCGCCAGTTGCCACGGCGCTCGTCACGGCGATGGCGATAACCGTCGTCACCGGTATAGACGCCAAAACGCGGGTCGTTGTTGTTGCCGAAGCCGAGATAGAGGCTGTCGGCGTGAGCAGGAACGGCCGCCAGCGTGCCGAGACCGACCAGGGCCGAAAGGGCTGCCGTCTTGATCGTGTTGAACATCGTCTTCTCTCCTTTTTGCGGGCCTTCGCCCCTTGTGAACCGATGAGGGGAGAATGCGCTTGCCTGTCTGAACTCTTTACGAACCTGCCGTTCATCTCCGGTTCATATGGCGGGAAAAGGAAAGTTCCCGCCATTCGCCATCGTCCCCAGCCCTCGGTGAAGGCCAGAACGCCTGACTCGGCGCCCGGTTCCGACCCCGCGGATTGGCCGAATGT
>NZ_RZQY01000898.1:0-1889 GCF_003998575.1 Mesorhizobium sp. M7A.F.Ca.CA.001.10.2.1
ATGCGGTTCCTTGCCGAAGCCGACAAGGGCATCGGCCCGCGCGTCGCGTCGATCCAGAACGCTTACAATCTCGTCAACCGCACTTTCGAGGTGAACCTCGCCGAGGTCTGTGAGCGCGAGCAAGTGTCGCTACTGCCCTATTCGCCGCTGGCACAGGGCTATCTCACCGGCAAATACGACCATGGCGCGCGACCGCAGGGGTCCCGCTCGCAGCTGTTCAATCGCGGCCAGCGCTACGAGACGCCAGGTGCCGCTGAAGCACAACTTGAATACAATGAGCTGGCGCGCTCCTTTGGCCTGGAGCCGGCACTGTTTGCCAATGCCTATGTCTCGAGCCGGCCGTTCGTAACCTCCAACATCGTCGGCGCAACGACGCTTTCGCAGCTCGACATGGCGCTGTCTTCTGTCGACGTCACCTGGACCGAAGAAATGCAGAAGGCGGTGGACGCGATCCACCAGCGGGTCGGCAATCCCTGTCCTTGAACGGGATTGGCCGCAGGCCGAATATCCAATGATTACAACGGGAGCGAGCAGCAATGAATTTTCCAGTCGAGGCAGTGCGTGAAAAATTTCCGGCTCTCTTCCTGACCGACAAGGGCCGCCGCCGCATCTATCTCGACAATCCTGCCGGCACGCAGGTGCCACAGGCGGTGGCGGACGCGGTGTCGCGCTGCCTGTTGACCACCAATGCCAACCTTGGCGGCTTTTTCGAAACCACGGTCGCCGCGCAGGCCGTCGTCGACGACGCGCACCAGGCCATGGCCGATTTCCTTGGCGCCGCCAGCCCCGAGGAAATCATCATCGGCGCCAACATGACGACGCTGACCTATCACATGTCGCGCACGCTCGGCCGCACGATGCAGCCCGGCGACGAGATCATCCTCACCCGCATGGACCATGAGGGCAATGTGTCGCCCTGGCTGCAGCTGGCCGAGGATCTCGGGCTCGTCGTGCGCTGGCTGCCGTTCGATGAAAAGAGCTGGCAGGTCGAAGAGGCGACGCTGGCCGGTCTGTTTTCGGAGAAGACACGGCTGGTCGCGTTGAACTACGCCAGCAATTTGACCGGCTCGATCAATCGGGTGAAGGCGCTGACTGCGATGGCCAGGAATGCCGGCGCCCTTGTCTATGTCGATGCCGTCCAATTCGCGCCTCACGGTCTGATCGACGTGCAGGAGCTCGGCTGCGATTTCCTGATCTGCTCGGCCTACAAATTCTTCGGCCCACATATGGGCATATTGTGGGGCCGGCGCGACGTCGTCGAGACGCTGGAGCCCTACAAGTGCCGCTGCTCTTCCAACGGCCTGCCGGAGCGGTTCGAACTCGGCACGCCGCAGATCGAGCTGATGGCCGGTCTCACCGCCGCGGTCGACTACTTTGCCGACCTTGGCGCGGCGGCGGGCGAGGGCGGTTCAAGAAGGCAGAAGATCGCCAAGGCGTTTGCGGTTTCGATCGCCTATGAAAACCCGCTGGCGCAACAGCTGATCGATGGCCTGTCCGATGTCGAGGGCCTGACCATCCACGGCATCACCGATCCGAAGCGGCTCGGCGAGCGCGTGCCGACGGTTTCCTTCACCGTCGATGGCATCGTGCCCGAAACGATCGTGCGGCAGATGAACGCCGAAAACATCTTCCTGTGGTCTGGCCACAACTATGCCTGGGAGATCGTCCACCAGCTCGGCATTCCGGCCGAGCATGGCGTCGTGCGTATCGGCATCGCCCACTACAACACTGCAGCCGAAATCGACCAGACGCTGGAGAGCGTACACCGTGTGATCGCCATGCTCAGGCAGCAGCGCTCCTGACGCTGGCTTGAGCATTCACCGCGTCTTGCCGCCGAAGCCGGTGAGGAACGCGGTGAGATTGTCGCCGAGTTCGTCGCAGAGGTAGCC
>NZ_RZQY01000899.1:0-1878 GCF_003998575.1 Mesorhizobium sp. M7A.F.Ca.CA.001.10.2.1
GCGTTCTGCTTGTCGTCGCCGAAATCCGGCACGATCAGCGAGACATGCCGCGTCTTGCGCATGCCTGATGCGATCGACATTTTTCCCGGATGCGCCTGATGGTAGGCGGCGAGAAACTGGTCGCGCTCGGCCGGGCTGAAATGGCACACCGAAAATATAGCCGGCAAATGTTTTGACGGAATCGGGATCGAATAGGCAGGACTGGAAATCTGGGTGACGAAGCTTCGGTGTTTGCCGAGCGCATCGGCCAGGCGCTGGCGCATGCCGGATGGGCGCTGGTCGATGACCTGCGACAGGATCGTCTTGTAGGCGCGGATCGCCTCTTCGGAACCGGGTTCGGATGCCCTGTCGACCATGCCGGCCGCGCCTAGACAGAAACGTCCGCGATGGCCGCCTTGGCCATGGCGAGTTGCGCCGGAGCGACGGAAAGATCGCGCAGGCCGGCCTTGAGCAGTGACGGGATCGAGGCGGGATCGCCGCCTGCATCGCCGCACAGGCTGACCGGGATTTTTTCCCGCTGGCCAAACGCGGTCACGGCAGCGATCAGCCGTAGCACGGCCGGATGACGGACCGAATTGAGATGTGCCACGGCAGCGTCATCGCGGGCGGCCGCCATGACATATTGGGTGAGGTCGTTGGAGCCGATCGAGAAGAAGGCGGCCTCGGTAAAGGCTTCCGGCACGATCGCCACCGACGGCACCTCGACCATGATACCGAGCGGCGGCATCTTGTTCGCGATGCCGCGCGCGGCAAGTGCGGTCTGCTCCTCGGCGAACATCGCCGCTGCCTGTCGGTATTCCTCCACAATGGCGATCATCGGAAACATCACTTTCAGATTGCCGTGCACCGCGGCGCGCAGCAGTGCCCGGATCTGTACACGAAACACCTCCGGTCTTGCCAGCGACAGCCTGATTCCGCGCAGGCCGAGGAACGGATTGCTCTCCTCGACGGTGAAGCCGGGCACCGGCTTGTCGCCGCCGGCATCGACGGTGCGGATCGTCACCGGTTTTTCACCAGCCCATTCCAGCACCTTGCGATAGGCGCGATACTGTGTCCCCTCGTCCGGCAGCGTCTTGCCGAACAGGAATTCGGTGCGCATCAGCCCGACCCCGTCGCAGGTGGCGATATCGATGCCGTCGACCTCGGACGGGTCGGCGATGTTGACCTGCATCCGCACCGCCGTGCCGGCCTTGGTCACCGCCGGTCGCGCCAGGAAGGTCCCGGCCCGATCGCGGCGCGCCCGGAATGATGAGGAGGATTGCCGAAAGGCAGCGATTTGGGCCTTCGAGGGCGAAAGCACGATGCCGCCATGTTCGGCGTCGAGCAGGGCGAGGGCGGCAAGGTGAGCCGGCGAATCACCGAGCCCGACCACCATGGGCACGCCGCGCGAGCGCGCCAGCATGGCGACGTGGCTGGCGGTGCTGCCCGCCTTCAGTGCGATGCCGCCGCCGCAGCTCCAGTCGGTTTCGAGAAAACGCGTCGGCGCGATATCCTCGCCATAGAGGATGGCGCCGGCGGGCGGCTCGACGTTGCCAACCTCCGACAGAGCCCGCAGCACCTGGTCCCTGATATCGCGGATGTCGGCGGCGCGCGCGCGGAAATAATCCTGCTCCGAAGCATCGTAGCCGGCGATTTCAGCGTTAAGCGCCTGCCGCCACGCCGTGTCGGCCGGCAGGCCGGTGCGGATCGCGGCAAAGGCCGGGCTGCTCAGCGCATCGTCTTGCAGCATGGCGATCTGAAACTCGAGAATGTCGGCGGCATCGCCCTCGGCCATCCCGATCATTGCAGTGAGACGGCCCGTGGCGATGCCGATTGCGGCTTCGAGCGCGGCCTTCTCATCGTCGGCTGTTTCTTTGCCGACATAGGAGCCGACAGTCT
>NZ_RZQY01000089.1:0-14123 GCF_003998575.1 Mesorhizobium sp. M7A.F.Ca.CA.001.10.2.1
GGTCGTGTGGGCGCTGGAAGACAACCAGAACGCACTCGCCTTTTATGCCGGCGCCGGCGGCCGCGATGTTGCGGAAGGCGTCGAGATCTTCGAGCAGAAGGCGCTCAAGAAGGTCGCTTTCGTCTGGGAATGACAGCCCGGCCCTTCGGCCATTGCGTCTCCCGATTTCAGCCAGCACCATTCGCCGCATTGCACCATGACGCGCCGCCCGCTATCGATCGTCCATCGAGAGAGGGATTTAAGCCATGCGCATTGAAGCCATAGCCAGCGGAAAGAACCCGCCTGAGGACGTCAACGTCATCATCGAGGTGCCGATCGGCGGCGAGCCGATCAAGTATGAGATGGACAAGGAAGCCGGCACGCTGTTCGTCGACCGCTTCCTGCACACCTCGATGCGCTACCCCGGCAATTACGGCTTCGTGCCGCACACGCTGTCGGGCGACGGCGATCCGATCGACGTGCTGGTCTGCAACACGCGCGCCCTGGTGCCGGGCTGCGTCATCAACGTCAGGCCGATCGGCGTGCTGATCATGGAAGACAATGCCGGCCAGGATGAGAAGATCATTGCCGTGCCGTCGCCGAAACTGACGCTGCGCTACGAGAACGTCACCGAATACACCCAGCTGCCCGACATCACGCGCCAGCAGGTGCAGCACTTCTTCGAGCACTACAAGGATCTCGAGCCCGGCAAATGGGTCAAGATCGAAGGCTGGCACGATTCCAAATATGCCAAGAAGATGATCGTCGATGCGATCGAGCGGGCCAAGGCGAGCAAGTAGCCCAACTTCGTCATACCAGGGCGGAGCAGCCGCAAAGCGGCGTCGCGGAGACCCTGGTATCCATGCCGTGACGCCAGGCGACGTGTGCGGCGGAACGGAATTCTGCACCGCCGCGGCGGTGTTGATGTCGCGGCATGGATCCTCGGGTCTGCGCTGCGTCGCTACGCTCCTTGCTCCGCCCGTGGATGACGAAGCTACGGGTGCGATGCCCAATCTCCGCCGTGCTCAGTTATCCACCCGGCCAAAAGCCGGCACATTGCCGATGACGGTGCGCCTGTCCTTGCCGCAGGCGAAGGTGCGTGCCTTGTCGTCGGCAAGCTTGCGCGCCTGATCGTTGGCGGTGGGATTGCCGGTGGCCAGCACCAGGCCGACGGTGCAGCCGTCGCGGGCGTCCATCTGGCCGACCTTGGCGACGAGCAGCACCTCGGTCGGCTTTTTCTCGTCCTCGGGATTGCTGATCGAGCGGCGATGGATGGCTGCATAGGGCACAGCCTTGTCGCCGGTGGTCTCGATGCGCCATTCGATCTTGGCTCCGGACGAATTGAAACCGGAAAAGCTCTCCCAGACCGTTGTCATGTCGCCGCCGGGGGGAAAGCCGTAGAACAGCGATTCACGGGCATCGTCATAGGCTATCAGTACGGGATAGCCGCGATAGCCCGAACAGGCGAGTTCGGCCCAGTCGCCGTCGCCTTCCTCGGCCTGCGCGTAGGTCACGCAATCCTTTTTCGAATCCAGATCGGTGTAGGCGCTGGAAATGCCGTCGGCTTGCGCAGCCCGACCGAGACCGACCAGAACAAGCGGGATCAGAATGGCACGCATGGCGGTCAATCTCCGTTGCAAGCTGCCGCAGCGTAGCGCCAAACGTTATTTCTTCAAGCTCGCTTCAATCAGCAGGTCCGCGTTGCGGGCGACCGCTTGCGCCGGGCCGCCGAGCCCGAACAGCTGGCCACTGATATAGGCGCCTTCGATCAGCAGCAGAAGGCCGTCGCCGAGCGTGTCAGGGTCTTGCGCGCCCATCGCAACCGCCATGGCGCGTAGGCGGCGGCGCAATTCCTGCTTGTTGGCCTCGCTGACCACACGGGCCGGATGGCTGTGGTCGGGATATTCGACCGCCGCGTTGGTCATGCCGCAGCCGCGATAGTCCGCCACTTGCGTGCGCTTGCCGATGCGGGTCAGGAAAGCCTTGATCTGTGCGCGCGGGTCGCCGGGATGAGCGGCAACCGCCTCGTCGAAACGCTCCCAATATTCAAGATCGTACTGCCTGAGATAGGAGGCGGCCAGTTCATCCTTGGACGGAAAGCTGCGATAGAGGCTGGGCTTTGTGACGCCGGCACGTTTGACGATCTCGTCGACGCCGATCGCCCTGATACCGCGCCGGTAGAACAGGTCATAAGCCACATCGAGGATCTTCTTGGCTGCTTTCGGCGGCGCCGACGCATGATCGTCGCTGATGGTCAGATCAATATTTTTGTCGGTTGGCATCGTGTGGCTCGATTGACAATGTTACCGATCGGTACGTATACATACTCCACCTGCAACGTACCGGTCAGTAACATGATAGCTCAATCCCGCCCCTTTGGCCAGCGCTACGCTTTCGTCGTGGTCGGCGTGATCTTCCTTAGCCTGCTGGTCGCGGCTGGCCTGCGCTCCGCACCCTCGGTCATGATGCTGCCGCTGGAGAACAGTTTCGGCTGGCGGCGCGACATCATCTCGCTGGCCGCCGGTGTCGGCATCCTGCTTTACGGCCTGACAGGGCCATTTGCCGCAGCCCTGATGGAGCGCATCGGGCTTCGCCGCACGCTGCTGGCCTCGCTGGTGGTGATGTCGGGCTCGACCGCGCTCAGCCTGCTGATGACCAAGCCGTGGCATCTGTTCATCACCTGGGGCGTGTTCTCGGGCATTGGTTCCGGTGCTGTCGCCAGCGTGCTCGGCGCGACCATCGTCAACCGGTGGTTCAAGACCAATCGCGGGCTTGTCATGGGATTGATGTCGGCCTCCAGCGCCTCGGGCATGCTGGTGTTCCTGCCGCTGATCGCCGCGCTGGCGCAGTCGGGCGGCTGGCAGCCGGTTGTCATTGCGGTCGCGATCGCGACCGCTGCCCTGATACCGCTGGTCTGGCTGCTGGTGCCGGAGCGGCCGGCATCGATCGGCATGGTGCGCTACGGCGCCGAGGCTGACGACGTGCCGCCCACTCCGCCTGCGTCACAGGGCAATTTTCTGGCGCATACGTTCTCGACGCTGCGCCGTGCCGCCGGCACGCGGGTGTTCTGGTATCTGTTCGCCACCTTCTTCGTCTGCGGCTTCACCACCAACGGGCTGGTCGGCACGCATCTGATCGCGTTCTGCGGCGACATGGGCATCGGCGAAGTGCAGGCCGCCGGCCTGCTGTCGATGATGGGCATCTTCGACCTGATCGGCACGACGTTGTCGGGCTGGCTCACCGACCGCTACGATCCGCGCAAGCTGCTCGGCGTCTATTACGGCATTCGTGGCCTGTCGCTGATCTATCTGCCCTATTCCGGCTTCTCGGCCACCAGCTTGATCATCTTCGCCGTGCTCTACGGCCTCGACTGGATCGCCACCGTGCCGCCGACGCTGCGGCTCGCCAACGAGGCGTTCGGCGATCGCAGTGGGCCGATCGTGTTCGGCTGGATCGTCGCCGGGCACCAGATCGGTGCGGCCGCTGCCGCCGCCTTTGGCGGCACCATGCGCGAGCTGCAGGGCAATTACGAACTGGCCTTCCTGATCGCCGGCATGACGGCAATCGCCGCCGCCTGTATCTCGCTGCTGATCAACACCAGCAAGCCGGCGTTCGATCCGGAGCCGCAAGCGGCTTAGGCGCGACGCTAATCTCCCCCCTCGAGGGGGAGATGGCCGCGAAGCGGCCAGAGGGGGGTCGGTCCGACTGGGCTCGGCCTCTTGCGATAGAAGGAGGTTAGCGCTCCACGCGCGGCGACCCCCTCTGTCGCCTTTGGCGACATCTCCCCCTCGAGGGGGAGATTACCCTGTTCATTGTTATCAAAACTTCATCATCCCGAGATGCGCCTGAAACATTGACGCTGGACCTTGGTGGCGCCGTTCAAGCCACCAGGAGACAGCCATGAACAAGCTCTCGATGACCCGCCGCGCCTTCGTCACATCCGCCAGCGCCGTTGGCCTGGCCGGCGTCTCGAGCTTGGCGCTGCCCTATTATTCGCGCGCCAATCAGCGGCCTTCCTTCACCCATGGCGTCCAGTCGGGAGATGTCGACGCCACCAGCGGCATGGTGTGGACGCGCACCGACCGACCGTCGCGCGTCATGTTCGAGGTGTCGTCGACGGAGAATTTCGCCAGTGCGACGCGGCTGGCGCCGCTCGATACGTCGCCGGCCAGCGATTACACGGTCAAGCGGCTGCTCACCGACCTCGCTTCGGACCAGGATATCTTCTACCGCATGACATCGGCCGATCTCGCCGACATCAACGCCGTTTCGGAGCCGATCACCGGCCGTTTCAGGACGGCGCCAGCCTCGAAGCGCGACATCCGCTTTGCCTGGTCCGGCGACACCGCCGGCCAGGGCTGGGGCATCGATGAGACCGGCATGAAGACCTACGCCACGATCGGCAAGCACACGCCCGACTTCTTCCTGCATTCAGGCGACACCATCTATGCCGACGGCGCCATGAAGGACGAGGTCGACCTGCCCGGCGGCGGCAAGTGGAAGAACGTCGTGCTGATCGACGGCAAGCGCAAGGTCGCCGAAACGCTGGACGAGTACCGGGACCAGTGGAAATACAACATGATGGACAGGAACGTGCTCGGCCTGAGCGCCATCTGCCCGACTTTCTACCAGTGGGACGACCATGAAGTGCTGAACAACTGGTCGGATTCCAAGGATCTCAGCGCCGACAGCCGCTACACGGAAAAATCCATCCACGTGCTGGCGGCCCGCGCGGCGCGGGCTTTCCACGAGATGACGACGATCCGCTACGAACCGTCCGAGCCCGGCCGCGTCTATCGCAAGATCGCTTATGGGCCGCTGCTCGACGTGTTCTTCCTCGACATGCGCTCCTATCGCGGCCCCAATGGTCCCGACATGCAGGATGAGATGACGCCGCAGTCGCGCATGCTCGGCGAGCAGCAGACGAAATGGCTGAAGCGCGAACTGGCGAATTCGAAGGCGACCTGGAAAATCATCGCCGCCGACGTGCCGCTCGGCCTCGTCGTCTGGGACGACGGCACCAAGAAGGTTGGCGCCGAAGCGGTCAGCAATGGCGACAATGGCTTGCCAAAAGGGCGCGAGCTCGAGATCGCCGACCTGCTGCGCTTCATAAAGAATGCCGGCATCAGCAACACCGTCTGGCTCACCGCAGATGTGCATTACACGGCCGCGCATTATTACAACCCGGACAAGGCGCAGTTCCAGGAGTTCAATCCGTTCTGGGAATTCGTCTCGGGTCCGATCCATGCCGGCACGTTCGGTCCCAACGATTTCGACATGACGTTCGGTCCGGAGCTGAAGTTCATCAAGGCGCCGACCGCCGAACAGGGACAGAACCTGCCGCCCTCGGCCGGGCTGCAATTCTTCGGGCTCGTCGATATTTCAGGCGCCAGCGAGCAGATGACGGTGCGGCTGATGGATCGCGACGACAACGAACTCTACAAGGTGACGCTCGACCCGGTGCGGTCGGCGTAAGCGCGCTTCTCAACCCTCCCCCTTGTGGGGAAGGTCGGCGGCGGCTTCGCAAAGCGAAGCTGGCGAGACGGGGCGGGGGGTGAAGCGCTGACTAGTCCGGGTAGCAGACCATGGGAATATTCGGCCAGACGGCGCTGTCGCAGTTGGCGGAGTCCTGGCGCTGCTTGAAGGCGGCGCTGACCGGGCCGGTCACCATCGGGTCGACGCCGTCTGGTGCGTCGGCGAAAATCTGCTCGGCCGACTGTGCCTCTGACAGCAAGGCAGGCCGTGATTCCTTCATCGTCGCGGCTGACTGTGCGGCGTTGGCCGCCAGCAGGACGGCGAAGGCAACAGACGCGATGAGCGGCCAGAATCGGTTGAGTTTATCGGTCATGACGTTTGAACTGCCCGGGCCCCAAAGGGTTCCCGCCTTGGTTAACAAAATCATCTCACACGCAGATGCTTAAGATTTGATGAGTATTTGGTGACGCTCCTCCTCTTTCGCAACTGCGAAAAACCCTGTATGAGCCGCGCAACCGAAAGAGGCAGCGCCTTTTGGCCTGCTGCCTGCAACGCTTCCGAGACCAGAACATGAAAATCCGTAATATCGCGATCATCGCGCACGTCGACCATGGAAAGACCACCCTGGTCGACCAGCTTTTGAAGCAGTCCGGCTCCTTCCGAGACAATCAGCGCGTCGCCGAGCGCGCCATGGATTCCAACGACCTCGAAAAGGAACGCGGCATCACCATCCTGGCCAAGGCGACTTCGGTCGACTGGAAGGATACCCGCATCAACATCGTCGACACCCCCGGCCACGCCGATTTCGGTGGCGAGGTCGAACGCATCCTGTCGATGGTGGACTCAGCCATCGTGCTGGTCGACGCAGCCGAAGGGCCGATGCCGCAAACCAAGTTCGTCGTCGGCAAGGCGCTCAAGGTCGGCCTGAAGCCGATCGTCGTCATCAACAAGATCGACCGTCCGGACGCCCGTCACGTCGAGGTGGTCAACGAGGTGTTCGACCTTTTCGCGGCGCTCGACGCCACCGACGAGCAGCTCGACTTCCCGATTCTGTACGGTTCAGGCCGCGATGGCTGGGTTTCGGAAAATCCGGAAGGACCCAAGGACCAGCAGCTGGGACCGCTGTTCGACCTCGTCATCAAGCATGTGCCGGAGCCGACCGTTCATCCCGGCCCGTTCCGCATGATCGGCACCATCCTGGAAGCCAATCCGTTCCTCGGCCGCATCATCACCGGCCGTATCGAGAGCGGCACGCTGAAGGCCAACCAGCCGGTCAAGGTGCTGCACCATGACGGCACCCAGATCGAAACCGGCCGTATTTCGAAGATCCTGGCCTTCCGCGGCCTTGAGCGCCAGCCGATCGAAGAAGCGCAGGCGGGCGACATCGTCGCCATTGCCGGCCTGTCGAAGGGCACCGTCGCCGACACGTTCTGCGACCCGAGCGTAAGCGAACCGCTGCATGCGCAGCCGATCGATCCGCCCACCGTGACGATGTCGTTCCTGGTCAATGACAGTCCGCTGGCCGGCACCGAAGGCGACAAGGTGACCAGCCGCGTCATCCGCGACCGCCTGCTGCGCGAAGCCGAAGGCAATGTCGCGCTGAAGATCGAGGAATCGCCCGACAAGGATTCGTTCTTCGTCTCCGGCCGCGGCGAATTGCAGCTGGCCGTGCTGATCGAGACGATGCGCCGCGAAGGCTTTGAAATCGCCGTGTCGCGTCCGCGCGTCGTCATGCAGAAGGGCGAGAACGGCGAATTGCTGGAGCCGGTCGAAGAAGTCGTCATCGACGTCGATGAGGAGCATGCCGGCGTCGTCGTGCAGAAGATGTCCGAGCGCAAGGCCGAGATGGTCGAACTGCGCCCGTCCGGCGGCAATCGCCAGCGCATCGTCTTCCACGCGCCGACCCGTGGCCTGATCGGCTACCAGTCGGAGCTTTTGACCGACACGCGCGGCACCGCCGTGATGAACCGGCTCTTCCACGCCTATGAGCCCTACAAGGGTGAGCTGCCGGGCCGCACCAATGGCGTGCTGATTTCCAACGAACAGGGCGAATCGGTCGCCTACGCCATGTGGAACCTGGAAGATCGCGGCCCGATGGTCATCGATCCGGGCGTCAAGGTGTATCAGGGCATGATCATCGGCATCCATAGCCGCGACAATGATCTTGAAGTGAACGTGCTCAAGGGCAAGAAGCTGACCAACATCCGTGCCGCCGGCAAGGACGAGGCGGTCAAGCTGACGCCGCCGATCCGCATGACGCTGGAACGCGCGCTGGCCTGGATTCAGGACGATGAACTGGTCGAAGTGACGCCCAAGACCATTCGGCTGCGCAAGCTCTATCTCGATCCGAACGAGCGCAAGCGGTTCGAGAAGTCGTCCAAGGTGGTCGGCGCGGCGTAAGCTCTCTATTTTCCGACAGTCGATAGGGGCGGAGCAACCAGTGTTCCGCCCCTTTTTCGTTCATCCACCGGCAGCCGAGATGATGGCCTGCCGAGCGGCCTCGCCGGCCAGATCGATGCGGATCGCGATTCCCGCGCGGGTAGGCTTGCGCAGGGCCTTTGCGCCATCCGGGTCAACGATGAGCAGCCGCCTCTCCTCCAGCGCCTGAAGCCGTGATCGCGAGATGCCGAGTTCGCCAGCGAGCAGCCGGTCGAGTCGCAGCGATGTCGGCATTTCCAGTCCAAGCTGGATCTCCAACACGGTCGCGGCTTCCCCGGTGTCGCCGAGCCTGCGCTTGTGAATGCTGACATCGGAGAACTCCTCGACGCGCCCGATCCGGTTGCGCAACGCGATTACATCGAAGGCATGACGGTGAGCGAGTGCAGGATCGTTGCGTTCGAGCGCCGCCAGCAGCGTCGGGTCGATGTCGCGGCGGTTGCAGCGCTCGAAAATGCCGAAATTCCAGGAGTTGTCGCAGTCGATGCAGCGATAGATCAGCCACACGTCGATGCGTTTGCCGTTGGCGTTGACGCGGAATTTCCCGCTGCTGCAATAGGCCTTCACAGTGCCGCAACGACTGCAGCTGATGAGCGGCCGAGGTGCGGTCTTGGGCGCGATTGCCCAGTGGATACGCTGGAGTCCAGACATGCCGATAAGCCCTTCCCGTCGGGAAGTTCATCAGGCCGGCGATGTCGAGATGCCCATGCGGGCGCGGCGTGGCGGTCGCTTGCTATGATCGGAAATCGGATGTCACGGGCGGCAGCGCGCAACAACGGTTCAGCAGTGCCAAACCGGTCTCGAACCGCCGCCCAGAAGAACACATGAAATGAAAACAGACACCGCGAATGCGGAGTCATGCAGTGTGTCGGGGGAGTTGACGAGACCGGCGGCTACGTAGGCAAAGTGACGCTCAAAATTGTTTCGCGGCGGCCTTTCTAGCCGCGAGATGCTGGACCGACAAGGGTCTTTTGTCGGTGCTACCGCAGCCGAGCCACTTGCGCTAATATCCGAAATCGAAGGTTTTCAACCAGAGACCCCGGTTATGCACCCCACCTCGCTCCTGATCTTCGCCGCCGCTTTGTTCGTTGCCGCCGGTTCGCCCGGCCCCTCGATCGCGGCGCTCGTTGCGCGCGTTATCTCGAAAGGGTTTCGCGACGTGTTCCCGTTCCTGCTCGCCATGTGGATCGGCGAGGGCATCTGGCTGTCGCTGGCGGTGTTCGGCCTGGCTGTCGTGGCGCAGACCTTCCATTTCGCTTTCGTCGTGGTGAAATGGGTCGGCGTCGCCTATCTCGCTTACCTCGCCTGGAAAATGTGGACCGCGCCTGTCGATGCAGAAGGGGGCGAGATGCCGCGCGAGGATTCTCCGGCAAAGCTGTTCTTCGCCGGCATGGCGGTGACGCTTGGCAATCCCAAGATCATGATGTTCTACCTGGCGCTGCTGCCGACCATCATCGACCTCGCTTCGGTCAGCATCGTCGGCTGGGTCGAGCTGACGGCGACCATGGCCGTGGTGCTGGTCGCCATCGATCTCGCCTGGGTGCTCGCCGCATCACAGGCGCGCAAGCTTTTGAAGAGCAAACGCGCCATGAAGATCGCCAACCGCGTCAGCGCGACGACGATGGCCGGCGCCGCGGCGGCGATCGCTGCTCGGTGACGTTCCCTCGCCCCGCTTACGGGGAGAGGGTGTCCCGAAGGGTCGGGTGAGGGGCAGCGCAAAGTTGGCCCTCGATTCACAGACGTTGGTGCCCCTCGCCTGCCTGCCGGCATCTTCTCCCCGTAAAAAGGGGAGAAGAAAGCAAATTCACCGTGCCATGGCGTGGTATTCGTCGTTCGGGCGCATGTCGATTGCCGCGGCCACGCGGTTCGACATGTTGAAGAAGGCAGCGGTCGAGGCGATGTCCCAGATGTCGCGATCGGTGAAGCCGGCCTGACGCAGCGCGGCCCGGTCTGCCTCGACGATCTTGGCCGGCTCTTGCGTCAGCTTGACGGTGAATTCGAGCATTGCCACCTGCCTGGGCGAAAGATCGGCGGCGCGGAAATTCATCACCATCATTTCGCCGAGCGGCGGGTCGCCGGAGAGCTGGCGCACCGCCGCGCCATGCGCGGTCAGGCAATAGTAGCAATGATTGATCGAGGAGACGGCGACCGCGATCATCTCGCGTTCCAGCTTGGTCAGCCCGGACTCACCCAGCATCAAATCGTTGTACATGTCGGTGAAGGCGCGCAGCTTTCTGTCGTCGAAGGCATAGGCCCTGAGCACGTTGGGGACGAGGCCGAGCTTCTCCTCGCATTTGGCGAAATAGGTTTTTGTCGCCTCGCTCAGCTCTCCCTGGCCAAGATCAAGCGCGCTGATTTTGCCGGTCATGGGTCATTTCTCCTCGTTGCGCGGCATCTTGTCGCCAAATTCCGATAATTCTTGGCAAGCCGTCAAACCTTTGTCGCCAAACAGCGGTCATCTGCTACCATATTCGTAAAAGCATTCGACGGGAGGGACGTGCGTCATGGCCAGCGTGAAATCCGCGAGCAAGCCGAAGAAAAAAGCCACGGCAGCGATTAAAGCGGAGGAAAGGCCGGCCAGGCTTGCAGACTATCTGCTCGCCCGCGCGCCAGCTGAAGACATTGCTCCCTACGATGTGGCCGACCTGGAGCGGGCTGCCGATCTCGCCGGCCAGGCAGTCGCCACTCACAGGAAAGGCGAGTGCGTCGTCGCCGTCGATGCCGATTCGGGCGTTGTGCGAGACGGCCGCCCGATGACGGTTGTCACGGTCGTCAACGACAACATGCCGTTCCTGTTCGATTCCATCCTCGGCGAGATCACCGAGACATCGGGCGAACCGACCCTGGTCACCCATCCGGTTATCGTGGTGCGCCACGGCAAGGGCGGCGTGGAAGAAATCCTCGGCGACGGCAATTTCGCCAAGGACGATGGCAGCCACGACCGGCTTAGCGTCATCCATGTCCACATCCCGCGGGTGACATCCGAGCAGGCGAGCGGATTGAGCGAGCGGCTGCGCAAGATCCTTGGCCAGGTTCATGCCGCCGTTCACGACTGGAGGCCGATGCTGGCCCGCCTCGATCAGGCGATCTCGGAATTCCGCTATACGGCCGTGCCGCTCGACAAGAAGAGCGTTGCCGAGGCCCTCGCCTTCCTGGAGTGGCTGCGCGACGACAATTTCACCTTCCTTGGCATGCGCGAGTTCAAATACACCGGCGGCGAAGAAAGCGGTACGCTGGAGCGCGCTGAAAAGCCCGGCCTCGGCATCCTGTCCGACCCCGACGTGCTGGTGCTCAGGCGCGGCACCGAAGCGGTGACGACGACGCCGGAAATCCGCGCCTTCCTGCACGGGCCGGAGCCGCTGATCGTCACCAAGGCCAATGCCAAGTCGTCCGTGCACCGCCGCATCTATCTCGATTACATCGGCATCAAGACCTACACCGCCAAGGGTACGCTCGCGGGCGAATTGCGCATCGTCGGCCTGTTCACCTCGACCGCCTACACGCGCTCGGTGATGAAGATCCCGTATCTGAGGTCAAAAGCCGAAACCATCATCGCCAAGTCCGGCTTCGACCGGCACGATCACTCCGGCAAGGCGCTGATCAACGTGCTGGAAAGCTATCCGCGCGACGAATTGTTCCAGGTGCCGGTGCCGATCCTGAGGAAGCACGCCGCTGCCATTCTGGGCCTGGTCGAGCGGCCACGCGTGCGGGCGCTGGTGCGCGCCGACCAGTTCGACCGTTTCGTCTCGATCCTCGTCTTCGTGCCGCGCGACCGTTACGACAGCGTCGTGCGCGAGAAGATCGGCTCGTATCTGAAGACCGTATTCGAAGGTCGGCTGTCGGCCTATTACCCGGCCTTCCCCGAAGGCGGGCTGGCGCGCGTGCACTTCATCATCGGCCGCTCCGGCGGCAAGACGCCGAAGGTCGAGCAAGCGACGATAGAGGCGGCGATCCGCGACATCGTGCGTACCTGGGAGGACGCCCTTTCCGATGCGGCCGAGGCCAGTGGCGGCGACCAGGCTTTGAAGGCGATTGCCGCGCGGCTGCCGGAAAGCTACCGCGATTCGTTCAGCGCGGCGGTGGCGCTGGCCGATGCCAGGCGCATTGCCAAGATCAGCGCCGGCAATCCGATCGCCATCGATTATTATCGTCATGCCGAGCAGAAACCGCATCAGGCGTCGCTGAAAATCTATCACCATGGCAGCCCGGTGGCGCTGTCGCGGCGGGTGCCGGTGCTGGAAAACATCGGCTTCCGCGTCATCAGCGAGCGCACCTTCGAGGTCGGCGACGAACAATCCGGCCTGGTCTTCATCCATGACATGGAGTTGGAGAACAGCTACGGCAAGCCGATCGACCTGACTGACGGCGGCGGGCTGTTCGAGGACGCGTTCCTGTCCGTCTGGCGCGGCGACGTCGACAATGACGGCTATAACGGCCTTGCCCAGACCGCCGGCTTGTGGTCGGGCGAGATCACGATCCTGCGCGCCTATGGCCGCTATCTGCAGCAGGTGGGCATTCCGCAAAGCCAGGATTTCATCGCCGCCGCGCTCAATCGTTATCCCGACATAGCGCGGGGCCTGCATGCGCTGTTCATCGCCCGGCTTGGCCCGACGGCCGAGACCGAAGGCGTGGTGGCCGCAAAGCACCTCAAGGCCAAGATCAAGGACGCGCTGGAGGATGTGCCGAACATCGATGACGACACCATCATCCGGCGCTATCTCAATCTGATCGAAGCCTCGCTGCGCACCAATCATTTCGTTGCCGATACGAAAGAGAAAGGCCAGTCGCTGGCGATCAAACTCGATTCGCACGCGGTCGAGGGCTTGCCGGCGCCGCGGCCGTGGCGGGAGATCTTCGTCTACGGTTCCGAGGTCGAAGGCCTGCATCTGCGCTTCGGTCCGGTGGCGCGCGGCGGCCTGCGCTGGTCCGACCGCGCCCAGGACTACCGCACCGAGGTGCTCGGCCTGGTCAAGGCACAGCAGGTCAAGAATGCCGTCATCGTGCCGGTTGGCGCCAAGGGCGGCTTCTATCCGAAGAAGCTGCCGATGAGCGCCGGTCGCGACGCGATCTTCGAGGCAGGCACCTCGGCCTACAAGAATTTCGTCTCCAGCCTGCTGTCGATCACCGACAATATCGGTCTCGACGGTGTCATCCCCCCGGCCGGCGTCATCAGACGCGACCCGGACGATCCGTATTTCGTCGTTGCCGCCGACAAGGGCACGGCGACCTTCTCCGACACCGCCAACGCGATCTCGGAGAAGCACGGCTTCTGGCTCGACGACGCCTTCGCCAGCGGCGGCTCGGCCGGCTATGACCACAAAAAGATGGGCATCACCGCCAAGGGCGCCTGGGAAGCGGTCAAGCGGCATTTCCGCGAGATCAACCGCGATATCCAGACCTCGTCCTTCACGGTCGTCGGGGTTGGCGACATGTCGGGCGACGTGTTCGGCAACGGGATGCTTTTGTCGCCGAAAACCCGGCTGATCGCCGCCTTCGACCATCGCGACATCTTTATCGACCCCGATCCCGACATGGCAGCCTCGATGGCCGAGCGCGAGCGCATGTTCGCGCTGCCGCGTTCGAGCTGGCAGGACTACGACAAGACGAAACTGTCGGAAGGCGGCATCATCGTCTCGCGCAACCAGAAATCGATCACCTTGCCGGCGGCGGCGGCGGCGGCGACCGGCCTGGCCAAGACCGCCGCCACGCCGGTCGAGATCATGACCGCCATCCTCAAGGCCCCTGTCGATCTCCTGTGGTTCGGCGGCATCGGCACCTATTTGCGGGCATCGACCGAAACCAACGCCGAAGTCGGCGATCGCGCCAACGATGCCATTCGCATCACCGCGCTCGATGTCCGGGCGAAAGTGATCGGCGAGGGCGCCAATCTCGGCGTCACGCAGCGGGCGCGCATCGAGTTCGGCCTGAATGGCGGCCGCTGCAATTCCGACGCCATCGACAATTCGGGCGGCGTCAACTGTTCCGACGTCGAGGTCAACATCAAGATCGCGCTGGCATCCGCCATGCGCAAGGGGTCGTTGACGCGCCCGGCACGCAACAAGCTGCTGGCCGAGATGACCGACGAGGTCGGCTCGCTGGTGCTGTCGAACAACTACCAGCAGACGCTGGCGCTTTCGATCGCCCGCAAGCGCGGCCTCGCCGACATCGCGCATCAGAGCCGCTTCATGACGGCGCTGGAAGCGCGTGGCCTGCTCGACCGCACTGTGGAGACG
>NZ_RZQY01000008.1:0-27665 GCF_003998575.1 Mesorhizobium sp. M7A.F.Ca.CA.001.10.2.1
CAGCCCTTCGGCGAGATCGGCTCAGTCAGGAGGAAGGATTCGATCTCCCGAGGTTCGAACGCATTGCCGGCGATCTCACTCAATGCGAGATGCGGCCGGCTCTTCGGGCTGGCCGCCAACCGGGGCGCTGCGCCGCGCGCCCGGCCCGCTGCCGCGACCGCAAGCGCGAAGGGGTTCGGGATCGTACGTTGGGCGTCGAAGTCGATCAGTGGGTCCATTCTTGCCTCCAGTCATGCGGCTATCCGGGAGCATACCGGGCTGAGCCGAGTCTGGAATCTCTGGGTGCGGCCCTCCAAGGCCAGCAGAGCGAGTTCAACCTCGTCCCGTCGCGTCGGACGTGCATTTTCCGGCATGCCTTCTGCGGTGGCCAGGTCGATCAGGTACTCGTTCCAGGCCCAGTTCTTGAGCACGGCAAGTTTCTCGTCGAGTGCGAGTACCGGGTCATCCACGACCTCCATCGGAGAGGCGTAGAATGTCTCGGGCTCGGAAAGCGCCGTCTGTATGTGCGCTGCCTTTGCACCAGCGCCATAGTTGTGGCTTGCCTGAAGCCATGCCAATTGCAGCCGTTGCCAAACCACGTCGGAAAAGACGTGCCTCTGCTCCGATGCTTGCCTGTTGCTGACCTTGGCCTGGCAGCCAGAAGATGGAGCCTGCACCACGTGGTTGAGGCCTTGGCGCTCCGCATAACGGATCGCCGCCTCAAGCGTCGGAAAATCCAGTTGAACCTGGGTCAGGGTGTCCCGGCCGCCCGTATAGCCCATCAGCGGCTCGATGAACGGGGCTGTGCGAGGTTCGAAAATCAATCGCCAGTCCTTGCGGGGCTTTGCTGAGGTCGTGGCCGAGCGGCATGGCTGGTAGATCCGTGCCGTCACGCCATCCGGAAACACTGACCGCCCCATTGACAAAGCCGGCTCGTCGAGACGAGGCCGATTGTCATTGTCCGGCCGGCCGGAGGTCTTGGTTGGGTTTCTGATGTCGCTGCTTTGAACTGTCTCCATTGTCTGTCCCTCCCATAATGAAGGGTGGTATGAGCAGCGGCCGTTACGGCCGCTGCTCATACTGCCGTGCGTCAGTTCTTGCCGTTGATTGCGATCCGCTTGGCCTTCGCCTGCGCCCGCTCGGTCTTGGGCAAGGTCACGGTCAGCACCCCGTTCTTGAAGGCGGCGTTGACCTTGTCTTCCTCGACCTCGTAGCCGAGCGGAATGAGGCGCTCGAAGCGACCGTAGAAGCGCTCGGAGAACTGCCGGTCTTTGTCCTCGGTCTCGGAACGCTTCTCGCCTTTAAGCTTGAGCGCCCCGTTGTCCAGCAGGACTTCTATGTCGCTCTCGTCCAGGCCAGGTATTTCCGCCGTGACGCGGACTTCCTTGTCCGTGTCAGAAATCTCCACGCTGGGCCAAGTGGCGGCAAAAGAGGGACTGAAGGCCGGCAGTCTGGCGCCAAAGCTGCGGAAGGCGTCATCGAACAGCCTGTTTACCTCCCGGTGGAGGGAGACGAAGGGGTCTCGATCTCCATCAGGGAAGAGACTGGGCGCCGAGTTTCCGTTGCCCCGGCCCCATGGGATCAAGTCACGTACGCTCATTGTCTTTCTCCTTTCGTAGGTCTCTGAGCCGGGCCGGACGCCCGGCTCAAGCGATGCCTTCATAGTGGATTGCTCAGGCCGCCAGCTTCTCGGTCTCGACCTTGGGCGCTTCGATCTTCGGCATGCGAGCCCCGCTGGAGATCTCGACCTTGCGCGGTTTCATCTCCTCGGGAACCTCGCGCTTGAGATTGATGCTCAGCAGCCCGTTCTCGAGGCTGGCGCCAGCAACTTTGACATGATCGGCCAGTTCGAACCGACGCTCGAAAGCGCGCCCGTTAATGCCGCGGTAGAGATACTGGCCGTTCTCATCGCCCGATTGCGACCCGCTCACGACCAGCATGTTGGGCTGGTAAGTGATGGTGAGCTGGTCCTGCGAGAAACCGGCGACCGCCATGGTGATGCGATAGTCATCATCATCAACCTTGGCGATATCGTAGGGCGGCCAGTTGTCGAACGAGGCCACACGGCTCGCATTCTCAAGCATGTCGACCATGCGGTCGAAGCCGATGCTGGACCGGTACAGGGGGGTAAAATCGAGGTTCATAACCACATCCTCCTTTGAGCAACATGGATCATAGGAGGCGCCAAGAGCCTTGCCGCCTCCTGGTCTGCCGGCCCCATCGGGCGACCGGCGACTATCAAATTTAGAATCGCGACTTGCACCTTCAAGAGGAAGAATAGGAAAATTTTCAGCGGCAGTCCGGGCGACGCACCCATGCCGCCCTCCCGCCGGCGGGGTCACTCGCCGACGGATCCATGGTGCAGGAACAATTATGTGGCGCTTAAATCCGATCGATGAATGGCACGAACCCGGCCACCACCGCGCTGTCACTGCCATCAGGACCGGCAAGCTCTTCCGATTGATCCAATTGTTGCAACGCATCCATGATCGCATCGAAGCTGACCGGTTCACCCGCCCCCGGCAGCATGCGAAGCGCTGGCACGGATTCTACCGCGCAGGCATCCGACGCCCATGACGAAAGGATGGCGCGCTTCTCCTGAACGTCCAGGGCAACGTCGGCCAAAACGTCGTGGGGGTGTTTGAAATGCCGTGCCGGATGCAGCAAGCGGTCCAGAAAAACGTCAGGGGCCACGGGTTCAATCGAGGCAAAATGGGTCGAAATGGCTGCTTCCATTGATGGTCCTCCGCTTCAGACAATCTCCTGCGTGGTTGAGTTTGGCGGCTCTCGCGATTCCCGCCAGACGAAATTTTGGAACGTCTCAAGCAGGTTTCAATGGCTCGGCACGGGTCACATCCCCGTCGTCAACGCCTTAGAACCATTTTATCGGGCCGGTGAAACAATCGGCGAGAATCTCAGTTCTGGCGTCGGACGAAAATCAAGGACCCGAATCCGGCAGGAGAACCAGTCATGTCTTACCTCTCCAGGAACTTGTGCATTGGCTTGATCACAGGAGCCCTGATGCTCTCGACTGGCGGCCTTGCTCCGGCCACCGCACAGGAAATTCCGAACGACTTCAGCGCAATTGTGCGTCAGAAGCTGCCAGCCGTTGTCGCCATCACGACCAAGCAGATCATCCAGGATCAAACGACGCTCAACGGCTTTCTCAATCCCTTCGACGGGGCAGGGCGTATCCAGCCCCAGGTGCGGGAAGCACTCGGCTCCGGCTTTGTGATCAGTCCCGAAGGCTACATCGTCACCAATAACCATGTCGTCGCCGACGCAACTGAGATTCATGTCGTGTTCTCCGACAAGGAGACGGCGCCCGCCAGGGTGGTGGGCCGCGATCCGGCAACTGACATCGCGGTATTGAAAGTCGATCCTCGGCCCAACATGACGGCGACGGCCTGGGGGGATTCGGACGCGATGCAACCAGGGGCCTGGACCATCGCCATCGGCAGTCCCTTCGGCCTCGGGGGCACGGTCACTGTCGGCGTCCTTTCTGCCCGCTCTCGCGATATCCAGGCCGGTCCTTACGACGATTTCCTGCAGACTGACGCCTCGATCAACAGAGGTAACTCGGGAGGTCCTTTGTTCAACGCGCGCGGCGAAGTCATCGGCGTCAACACGGCAATCGTGTCGCCGTCAGGCGGCAGCATAGGCATTGGGTTCGCGGTGCCCTCGCGTACCGCTCGGACTATCGTCGACCAGCTGATCAGCACTGGCCGCATCGAGCGCGGCTTCATCGGCGTGCGTCTTCAGGAGATCACGCCCTCCATCGCCGAGGCGCTCGGAATGCCGGGCGCCAAGGGAGCGCTGGTTGCCTCTGTCGAGGCTGGCAGCCCGGCGCAGAAAGCGGGAATCCAGGCCGGCGACGTGATCACCCGGTTCAACGGCAAGGACATCCAAGGCGTCCATGACCTGACGCTGGCGGCAGCAAGCCAAAAGCCGGGATCGAAAGTGACCGTAACAATGAACCGGGGCGGCACACACCAGGAATTGTCACTGACTGTCGATCAGCGCAGGGATCAGGAGGAACCGACCGGTACCATTCCAAGCCTGGGGACAGAAGACCAGCGCCTTGGTCTATCACTGAGCCCCATTCCGGACGATGCGCGCCAGCAACTCGGCCTGCAGGCCGACAGGACGGGCGTGTTCGTCCAGGATGTCGCTCCCAACAGTCTTGCAGCCGAAAGCGGCATCCGGCCAGGCGACGTTATCGTGTCGGCCAACAACCGAAACATGACCCAGCCGTCCGACGTCCGTGAGGAATGGGCGAAATCCCGTCAGCAGAAAAGACCAATGCTGTTCCGTATCGACCGGCAGGGACAATCGCTTTTCGTTGCTGTGGCAAACTCCTGACTGACAGGCCAGAGGGCGTCGCGATCTGTGCTGCTGGCCTGGCCCCCTACCGGGCGCACCAGAGTTGTGAAGCTGATGAGCGGTGTGTTTTAGGTGGCGGTCCGTTTCAACATGCGGCTGCCGGAGCTGTTCTGCAGCTTTGCACACGCGACCTGCGACGCATCGGTCGGCGAGACCAAAGTCGACCTTAGGTTCGGCGCATCGGTGAGCACATCCTGGACAAGAACAAGGTGCGATCCGCTCCTGAGCGCGTGCGCGGCCTTGTGATGCTACTCGTACGATGGTGGGAAGTCTGAAGGCCACGCGCAAGCCCTTTGACTGAACTGAACCGGGCCCAAAGGTCGGCTTCATTGAGAAAGTGCCTGCAACGCTGCCGTGGATGACAGGGCCGAATTGCACATTCCATTGCTGATCTATTCCAGACGGGTGCCCGGTTCAGCCGGGTCGTCCTCGTCGGGCTTAAGCAAGTCAATAAGCGCGGCCCCTCGTGTTCCCGGAAGTGGGCGCCCCTGTCCCATTAACGCGTCGTCAGCAAAAGCCCACGCCCACGCCTCGCTCAATTCCTCGATCGACGCACCCGTTGCGATGATCTCCGCAACTGTAATATCGTCGGCTAATCCAATGACGGAGAGAACTTCTTGCCGTGTCATCGTTTGACCGCGTTCTGACTACAACCCAACTAGATGGAGATTTCATGGAGCACTTGCAACCGATCTAATGAGGGCTGTTGCAAGATTCCCTTGCGCAAGATCAGAGGCTGCGTAATGGCGCCATTCACCTGGCCAAACGCGCGCAACATAGGGCGCAGGGCGCAGAAATCGACGGAGCCCATGCGCTCGGCATTTGCGAAGACTCGGCAAATCATCCAGATGATCGCCCATCACTGAGGCCACTTGGTGGAACTCCTACTGGACCATCCACGCAGCGGGAATCGGCTATGGGTGTTCGCAACAACCCGGAAACTCGTTTCAGGGGATTATTCTCGAAAATCGTGGTCTGCCGGGCGCGATGTGGAGATACAGGGGAACCCTTGGGTCGTCTCGGTGGACCAAAGTCCCTGAACTAACCTGTTATCATCGACGCACGGGAACCCCGCGATTCAGAAGAGCAGATCTCGGGCCACGCCTATGCCCCAAGGCTGCCCGGCCGAATATGTTTGCGCGCGGATAACTCCGGTCTGTGAAGCAGCACCCTGTTGCGGCCGGTCTGCTTGGCCAGGTAAAGTGCGGCATCCGCCCGTTGCTGTAACTGCTCCGGCGAGATCGCCTCAGCGGTCTGAACGGCAACTCCAATGCTCAGAGTGACCCAGCGCGACACGCGGGATCCAGGGTTGGGCAAAGCGGCAGCCTCGACGCTCTTACGCATTCGTTCAGCCACAGCGGCGGCCTCTTCCTCGTTCACCCCGGGCAGGAGCACGAGGAATTCTTCGCCGCCATAACGGGCAACGTGATCGCGATCACGCCTGACGTTTTCCTTCAAGATAGTTGCGACCTTTACCAAACACCGATCTCCCTCCGCATGGCCGAGGTGGTCGTTTAGCTTCTTGAAGTTATCAATGTCGCACATCAGCATCGCGGCACCGGCAAGGCAACGTTTATCACTTCCCCATAGGTGCTCGAGTGTTTCCGTCATCCAGCGACGGTTGGAGATGCCGGTGAGTGGATCGGTCCTCGCCAGGAGTACCAGTCGATCATTGGCTTTCGCCAGTTCGGCGACCCTGCGTCGGTCGCGAAGCTCAAACAGGAAAGTCTTTTGAGCGAGAATTGTCATGATGCGCCGCGCGGCCACCGTTGCAAAGATACCGCTGGCGAAGAACAGCGTCCCAGCCACTGCACTCCCATGCGCGATGGCCGGGTTCTGCAGTTGAAGCATGAGATAAAGTCCGAGCGCCAGCGCAGCGATAGTCATCGTCCAGGCCAGGGGGATCCCGAAGATTATGATGGCTGTAATGGCCACGAACAACATGACGTTCAATTGCCGTTCGTAGAACTCGCCACCAGCGCTTGCTCCGACCAATGCGACTGACAACAAGATAAGGAACATGCCTGCGATCAGCGAGGTTCCTTGGAGCCAAGGCGCCTGCGGTTTACGCCAAACAAGGACGACGGCCAACGCCACGGGCGGGATGATGGCGCCGGGCAGGAGCATGGACTGCGCTACGACCCATGGAAGCAACGCCGCGTTCAGTGCCAACGTCAGCACATCCAAAAATGCCACCCAGATCATCCACGCGCGGATGATTTTGGCCGTTTGCGACCAGACACGTACTCGAAATAGGCGTTCGATCTCGCCACGCAGGCTGATTTCGCGCGTACGGCGCGCCAGAAGCCGGTCGACCTCAGCGGCTAGGGCAGGATCATCCTGCACATCGGGGGGCATCAGATCTGACAAGTCGATAGGCCTTACGCTGCTTTCTCCTGAACATCTATCCAAGCCATAGGCGGTCGGCGGTGGGCAATCATGTCAACTTACCCTGAAGATTTGATTTATAGCTGTGATTTGCGAACACTCGGTCCCAAACCATCTGATCCTCGATGCGCGTAGCCGAATTAACCTTTGTAATTGCGGTGGCGCTGCACCGCGGTTATCCACGCCGCCGCCGGGCTCGGCGAGATGTCCCGGGAGCTTCTGAAGTCGAGCACGTGAAGGAATGGGGGTGATGCCGATTCTCGTCATCATTGACCTTTCGAGTATTGCCTGCAGACCAACAGGATGGATTTGGCCATGAAAGGAAGCCGACCGGGTATTTCGTTGTTGGATTTCGACATACTCTCCCGGGCTCTTACGTCAGCCATCAGGGAGAGCCCGGAATCCGATTCGACGGTCCAGGCCCGCGAGCTTGTGTGCCTATACACCGGCAAAAAGTCAGCCGACCAAAATTTGATCGCGGCCTTGCTTCACGCCAGTCGCGCCCAGCTGGACTTGGAAGCATCCAAGGAAAATCGGCCCGGCAAGAATTGACTGAGTGCCTGCATCTGCTCGACGTGATCTCTCACCGGTTGTCTCCTCAACGGAGCTACGTTCCGAGACGAAGCCCAAAGGCCCGACCGACTGAGACGCAGCGCATAATTCCCGCGGGCGACAGGACGAATATCCTGACCGCGACACGATAGCCAGAAGGTCACCGAATGGACCTTTAAAGTCATGGCAGCGGGTTGGACTTCGATCGAGATAGCCGAGGCCATCGAGCATCCGGCCGTGGCCGACCGTCGTGGGCGCGAGGAAAACGCCGCTCTAGATGCCTGCTGCTCGCACGAGCATTTTGACCCCAGGGCGATAAATTTGAACTGACCTGAGGAACATGCATCTGCAGTCGAAGTTCGGGATGTGCTTGGTGAGGACGACTCCCTCCTTGAAACGACCAAGCTCTGGTGCGAGGGCCCGCCTCTGGTTCCGAGACCCGGTGGCGGGCCTATGCAATGCCAGCAAGCGTTAAGTTTTTTCTGCAGGCCTGGAACCTGTTTCTGAAATCGAAGTTGGGTTTGCAGCTTGGCTCCCCGGGCCAGGTCTCAAAGCAAGGCCCGCCGCTGTTTGTGTCCTCAGTGGCGGGCCTACTTCGTTTCCGCTCAACGCTACATTGCGCTAGATTAAAGCAACGATCATCCACGCAATCTCACATGGCCTCGGTCCATGGCCAGGTCGGCACGATCATTTTTTGGGTGACGGTGACCACGCCGACCAGTTGGTCACAAGGAGTGACCAAACGACGAGACCTATAGCTACGGGCACAACGGCAATCCGGCAACAAAGCCCGATGTGTCTAGGCTGCCCGTAACCTCCGGGATTTGGCCATCGCGTCGCGCAGGACGCCAAAGGCCTCCAGCGAGGCGCCGTCAGCCGGGATCAAGTAGTATGGCTTTTCGAGATAGCGCGTGTCGATCTCGGCAACCGGAACAAAGGAATCGACATCGAGTGTGTGCTGCGACGTCAGTTTCAGTTTCTTGATCTCGTCCGGCTCGACGTGGATGAACTCGCCCTTGTCCGCCTCGTAGCCTTTGATCTGATCCGCGACTTCGACAACATCGCCAGTCCCTTCGTCGACATAGGCACTCTTGACGGGTAAACCGTCGCTGCGGTTCAAAATCTTGAAGTGGATTTTCGATGCCTCGCTTGTGGCACCCACTATCTTGACCCCGCACGACACGGAACCGACCCTCAGAAAGCCCTTCCACACCGCGCGGGGCGCAACCATGCCGTTTCTCCTAGACCTTGATCTCGGCACAACGTCAGTCAGGCACACGGTTCTGTTCCGCGTCATGGGCAGCACCTTGTCGCCAGCTTATTCCTCACGGTAGTCCAGCAGCTTGGCGTGGCGGAGCCTTTCCTCGCCCTTTAGGAACCGCACGCGACCGACCAGACCAGGCTTAAGCCATTCGGCCTTTTCTTTCTTTAGACCGATGGGCACTGGTCCGCCGACCTTCCCTTGCACGCGATCCCATAGTCGCTGACGCTTGTCGGCTTTAAAGGCAACGAAAGCGCCGCCAGCATAGCGACCCTTGTCGGCCATGAGCACCATCGCGGGCTTTCCGGCCTCGCGCTGCACGCCAATGATGTCCATTTCCTTTTCGGCATAGCACTTGATCTTGCGCCAGTTCATCGTCGGCCCGCTGCGGTAGACGCTGTCCTTGCGCTTTGAGATCATGCCCTCCAGCCCTGCCTTGTCGACCAGGTGATAAACCGCATCGCCAGTGCCGGGCATGGCTTTGCTGACCTGAATGCGCCCGACGGCTGGTATCAATGCCTGCAGGATCTCGCGGCGGTCTTCCACCGGCATGTTGCGCAGATCATGCCCGTTCAGGTGCAGGAGATCGAACGCCACCAAATACAGGTCCCGCGACGGCTCACGGCGGGGAACGGCTGATTGCAGGGCGTGGAAGTCGGACAGGCCGGCCTCGTTGACCGTGATTGTCTCGCCATCGATGATGAAACTTTCCGCCTCGATCGCCTCCGCCTCTCCGGCAAGTTCGATGTAGCGGCCGGTCCAGTCGTAACCATTCTTGGTGAACAGCCGGATCCCGTTTTCATCCTTGATAATTTGGGTGCGATACCCGTCGAATTTGATCTCGTGGAGCCATTCGTCGCCTTGCGGTGGCGTGTCGACCAGCTCGGGCTCCATGGGCTTGATGAACTTCAGAGGCATGCGCCGACTCGCATAGTGTGATTCAATTAGCGCGCGCTAAAATGGTTCCGGAACATTTTAGACGAATTGAATGTTTGACAGTTATGACGAAGCTATCCGACCTTGGACCGCCGATTCCCGGCAAGCAGCACGGCGGCGAGCCTGCCGACGAGCTCAACAATTTTATGACCTGTCCGGTGTGCGGCCAGCAGTTCGACATGCGCGACTTCCGCCAGGTCGCTTGGCACAATCTGCCTCAGCATGAGCCGCTGGAGCCGGAGCTTGCCACAGGCCGGAACGCGAAATGGTTGCGGATGCGATCGTTGAAATAGCGGCCCTTGGCAAAGGCAGTTTTAAAATCGGCGTAGGTATCAGGCGGCACGTCCAGAAAGTCGTACTGCCTGCCGCTCGCTACAAACCACACCGATAGAACCCTGGTGCCCGGATTGTATTCGAACCTGCGTATCGAGGTTGACGGCATGGTGCACCAGATGCTGCTAGCGAGCGGCCCGCGAGATGGCCCGCCCACTGAGGAAGCGGGAGCGGGCCGACCACGGCTGTACGTCCATGGCCATCATCGCCTCCACGGAAGGGGCGGTGACAGAATTTCAACTCCCATTGGATTGCGGCGTTCCACAGATAAACAAAAAGGCCCGCCACCTCTCGGCAGCGGGCAGTGTAGGTCGCTAGGATCACCCAGCGGTAACTAAAGTACACCCCGTCTCGCCAAAAGGGAAATGTTAGATATCTCTAATGTATGATTCGGACCCCGGGGGCTGACCGTAGCGTATCAAATCCGAGAATGTCTTGCGGGCCAGGTGATAGCGGAATACCGGGCTGGGGCCCCGACATCCTATTGCGCCGCCGCACAGGCAACGAAAAGGTCCCTGACGCTCCACCGATCCGGAAACTACTTTCTTAAGGTGACCGACGAGAGCAACGGCAGAGTGTTCGCCTACCAATACGCCGACTTGCTCTGCTGAGTGGGTCTGAGTAGCGGCTGCTGCTCACCTCCGGGTCAAAAACCCGCCGCCCCATTCATAGCAGCGGCGGGCCGTGCCTAGGGATAGTTGGACTAGACGGTGTGTTGATTCACCGCTGATGGATGGCTGAGGTGCAAAACCATGCAACCACAAACCCCGATACGCGACAGAAAGCCGTCGCAACGTCAACTTTACTCAAGCCGGAATTCAACCGCATGCTTGTCGGCCTCACTAATAAGGCCGCTGTCCATGGCGGCTTCGAACGCCTTGGTGAAATACTGATCATCGGAAGCCTCGTGATTCTGCTGCGCAAGATCGATCGGCAGAGCTCCGATCACGCGGCCCGTTGTCTTCTCGATGACCGTGACGGTCCTCTGCATCAGGGTTTATTGACCGTGTCGTCGACTGCGTTGGCCGTCGATTTGACGTCCCTGCCGACGCCTCGGACGGTGTTGGCGCAGGCCGCAAGGGCCAAGGCACAGGCAAGAATGACAACCGGTGTGATGCGTAGCAGTCTCATGGACGGGTTCTCCTATTTGTGGTTATCAAGTCCGCTTTGCCGTATCGCACCTGTAACCGCCATCACCTTGTTGTGGGCGGCCGCTTCATCTGCGGTGTCAAAGGGCGTTGCGATGGTCGTCCCATCCAGAGCCAGTAGCACAGCCAGGAACGGAAGGCCGATCAGCGGTGGTGCGTAGACGTACGCTGGGCGGGCATTCTTCATCGCCCATGTAGCACCCTTTGTCGGTCAGGACCTAATCCACGCCCTGAAGACCAAAAAGCCCGCCAGCCGGAGCCACCGGGCTTCCAGTGGTCAAAGACCTGCTCAGGTCGCAGAAAGACCCGACTCGATGACTTGCGCCGTGATTGAGGAAAGAATTCCCCGCTTGGTCAGGACTGGCTTTTCATAGGCTTTTTTCATAGCTGTTCCTCCCTTTTCACCCACCGAAACTGCTTTGGGGCAATTAACTTGTCAAGCTGATGCTAAAATGGCCGCCAGTGACGCACGCCACGCGTCGCGATCGTCGCAGAGAAGACGGAGAATGATCCGGTGCGAACCAGCGGGCGAAGAACTTCGGTCGCGTTGGACGGCAAACGGGCAATCCAGATCGACGGCTGTCCTGTCGAAATTGGTCGACCAAGACTTAGCCGGCCCCCCCAAATCCGGGGAACGATGCTAACGGGAGAGCGCTACATGGCCGGGCCCACCTACCGCCGGCATGCAGCGTGAGCAAGTCGTGATCGATCGCAGCGGCAGTCCGTCAACCCGGCGCCGCGAGTCGTGCGCGAGAGCACTGGCTTCCGAGCGTTTCCTCCAGCCGAGCCAGTCGGCGACTGACAACGGATTTGCGACGCCCAGCCGCCCCTCCGCACGATGCCTGGTCCCTGCGTGATCTCCCGAAGGTCCTGGCTTCGGCTTTTCTGATCTGGCACATCGTCGGACACTCAGCGCGTCTTGCCGGAGCGAAGATGCATCTCGATCTTGTTGATGGCCTTGGTGAGGATATCGACCGCCTGCAGATTGACTGCGAAGTCGAAGTTCCCTTGCGCCGTTTCGAATATCAGAACGCCGACCTTGGTCTCGTCGTCGCTCATCATGCCTGTTCCAATGCCGGTCGGCATATAGGGTGGTTTTTCTGACATGGTTCTCTCCTCGGGTGCGGTGTGGGCTGGTCAGGTTTTTAGCTATCCAGCGTGCGACCTGGAGTGGCCAAGCACGATCGATCGACGATGGCCGTGTAACCCGTTCACCGCTAATCGAAATGCATCGACTGGCCGCGCATCCGCCAGGGTCAGTGCGATTGCAGGATTTGCAGGTGGCTTCTCCATAAGCAGGGAGCCGTCGAAATCGCGCCATGCCGCCATCCGCAATTCTTCACCGTCTTCGCTGGCTGCAGGATCGAAAACGTGGGCATCGTAGGGGTCCTGGTCAATCTCGATCGTCCAGTCCTTGAGCGCCTTGCGAGCCATTTCTTCCACCTGGGCGAGGTTGCTGGTGAAGAAGGGGATACGGTCGCCATTTTCCGAAAGCGGCTCGACCTGATCCAGCGTCGGCCGCTCGGGCACCCAACCAAGAACGAAGGCAATATCGAAATCGATCTGGCGGTCCGGCCCGGTCGTGGTCTCCAACCGGGTGACAACATCGGGATAGAGCTGTTTGCGCGCCGGCCACGTGTCCGGGAGCGCCTCGGCCTGCAATCTCGTTCGGGGCACGTCGATCAACTCCATGATCTGATGGCCCGGAACTTTATCCTCCGGCCAGCCCGCACAACATGCAGTCGTCGCAGCCTCGTCGGCTTCCATCCAGACCGAAGCAGCCTGGTCCTCGTCCTCGGTTGGCTGGTCGTCTTCCGGAAAGCCTTTGATATCCCAGCCTTCCAACGCGAACAAACCTTCCGCGCCTTGCAAAGCCGTAATCCCGGCGCGCGCGAAGACTGCTTCGGCTGCCGTGACCCCGCGTGCCAGTTCCTCGGGCGTTGCACCTTCAATGTTCAAGCGAAGTTCCATGGTTCGCCTCCATTATCAAACTCCCACAGTGAACAAAATAAGAACAAAGGTGTCAATAGACTCCTGATGGCTTGGAAATAGGGTAGTTTTTTCAATAGGATAGCGTACATCAGGCAATCGGTTGAGGCTTCGTGCTCAATCCCAACGCAACTGCATTCATGGCCGCTGCTACACGGACCACTGCGGACGGGGACAGTCGGTCCCGCGTCCCGTCCTGCGGCCGGCGCTATGCTGACGCTCCTACGGCTGTCCTGTTAACCGCCCGCGGCGGGGGCGAATTTCCTCCGTCCCGCGCGCGACAATGTCCGCCATTGCGGGCGCGCGCGGGACTGCGGTTTATACGCCGTTTTTCCTTGTGCGCCGCCAACCGCCGGCGCGAACATCCCAACAGGACAGGTGGCCTCGACGCCTCGTCCTGCTGGCAAACGGTTCTTTCGGTGCCACCGGGCGGTCGCGACAAAATTTCTTCCGCGGCACCACCTCGCCATGCCATTGACTCTTTATTAGGAAGGGAACAAATGAGGAACATTCCGCCAGCATGTCGCGTTCAGGGGACAGATGAGTGCATCGACGCCAAACGCTGCTATTTCCGATCTGCGAGGTCGCATTGCGCGTCTCGAAGGCGGTAATGCGCGCAAAAGAGCGGTGCTCCCATTCGGAATCTCCTCGATCGACAGTCATCTGCCAGGCGGGGGTGTGGCGCTTGGCGCACTTCATGAAGTTGCCGGCGGCGGCAATGGAGCGATCGATGGCGCTGCAGCGTCGCTTTTTGCAGCCGGGATTGCAGCGAGGACGCAAGGCAAGGTGCTGTGGTGCGTGACGCGCCAGGATCTGTTTGCGCCGGCAATCGCACAGGTCGGACTGCATCCCGACCGGGTGATCTATGTTGAAGCCGGTGACGACAAATCCTTGCTCGCCTGCTTCGAGGAAGGTCTGCGGCATGTCGGTCTTGGAGCGGTGGTCGCGGAAGTGGCGCGCCTGTCCATGACTTCCTCGCGCCGGTTGCAACTGGCATCGGAAGGCTCCGGCGCGATGGGCATCGCCATCCGCCGCTGGCGCCGCCAGACCGAAGCCGCCGATTTCGGGCAGCCGACGGCGTCTGTCACCCGCTGGCGGGTTTCCGTGCTGCCGTCGCGACCGCTGCCTGTGCCCGGCGTTGGTCGGGCGCGATGGCAACTTGAACTGATCCGGTCTCGTGGAGGGGAAACACTCGATATCGAAGTGGAGGCTTGTGATGCCAAGGGTCGTCTCGCTATTCCTTCCAAGCTGGTCGACCGACCGGCTCAAAAGGAAATTGGGCGACGTCTCGCCGCCACCGGATAAGCCTTTGGTGCTGGTCGGGCGGCACGGTAATCGTCGCCTGGTGACTGCGGTGGATCGCGCGGCACTGGAAGCGGGCCTGCGCGTCGGAATGCCCGCGACCAAGGCACAGGCCCTCGTCCAGGGGCTGGCGGTCATGGATGCCGAACCTGAAGCAGACGCGCAGGCATTGGATCGGTTGGCCCTGTGGGCTTTGCGGCGGTACGCGCCGATTGTCGCAGCAGAACCTCCCGACGGATTGGTGATGGATACCACGGGCGCCGATCATCTTCATGGCGGTGAACGCTTGATGCTGGCCGATATGGTCGAACATCTCGGCAAGGTCGGCTTCTCGGCGCGCGCAGCCATAGCGGATAGCTGGGGTGCTGCTCATGCGGTGGCGCGATACGTGAAGCAGACCGTCAGCGTGGTCGCCGTCAACGCAACGCAGGATGCGATTCTTCCACTGCCCATCGCGGCACTGCGGTTGCCCGACGCAATCGTCAGGGGTTTGCGGGTTCTCGGCTTCGACAGGGTAGGCGAGCTTCTGCAGCAGCCGCGCGCGCCACTGACGTTGCGCTTCGGGCCGGAACTCGGCCGCCGGCTTGACCAGGCTGCTGGACGCCTCGCCGAGCCGATTGAGCCGGTGCGATCAGCGGATGTGGTCGAAGTCCAACGTGCCTTTGGCGAGCCCATCGGTGCGGCCGAGACAATCGCGCGCTATGTCGGCAAGCTTGTTCAAGCGCTGTGTGTCGATCTCGAGACCAAGGGCCTCGGGGCCCGGCGGCTCGACCTGCTGCTCTACCGCGTCGACAACCGCATCGAAGCCGTTCGCGTCGGCATGGCCTTGCCTGTCCGCGATGTGAAGCGGCTGACACGGTTGCTCTGCGACAAGATCGAGATGGTCGATCCGGGTTTCGGCATCGAGTTGATGCGCCTGTCCGCGCCCTTGGCGGAATCACTCGCCCCCAGGCAGACCGTTTCGTCGCTGATCGAGCAACGGGATGCAGACATCTCGGATTTGATCGACACACTCGGCAACCGTGTCGGTGAGGAAAAGCTCTATCGGTTTACCCCGGTTGCCAGCGATGTGCCCGAGCGTTCTTTCCGGCGTGTAGCCGCTGCATCCGCTGAGACCGGCGACGCATGGCCAGACCATTGGCCGCGTCCGGCTCGCTTGTTTGCCGTGCCGGAGCCGATCGAGGCCATTGCGCTGCTACCGGACCATCCTCCGGCGAGCTTCACCTGGAAAGGCATCCGTCGACGGATCAAGCGCGCCGATGGTCCCGAGCGGGTTTTCGGCGAATGGTGGAAGCGCGACGCCGAGCTAACTGCCGTGCGCGACTATTTCCAGGTCGAGGACGAAGCCGGCGAGCGGTTCTGGATTTATCGCGCAGGCGACGGCGAGGATACCGCGACCGGCTCGCATCGCTGGTTCCTGCACGGCATCTTCGGATGAACGCGTGCTATGTCGAGCTGCAATGCACCTCGCATTTTTCCTTTCTGCGGGGCGCGAGTTCCTGTGAGGAACTGTTCGCGCAAGCAGCCAGCATGGGAATGCCCGCCCTTGCCATCTGTGATCGCAACAGTCTGGCCGGCATTGTCCGCGCGCACGAGGCTGCAAAGGCAACCGGCGTCAGGCTGATCGTCGGCTGCCGGCTGGATCTGGTGGAAGAGATTTCCATCCTGGTCTACCCGACCGGTCGCGCGGCCTACTCGCGGCTGTGCCGCTTGCTGTCGCTGGGCAAGAAGCGTGGCGGCAAGGCGAAATGCGTGCTGCATTGGGCTGACGTTGTCGCCTATGGCGAGGGGCTCCTTGCAGTGCTCGTGCCCGACCAGGCCGACGACGAATGCGCGCTCTGGCTCAGGCGGTTGCGCGAGGCATTTGGCGATCGCGCCTATATGGCGCTGACGTTGCGGCGCCGTCCCAACGAGGCGCTGCGGCTGCACGATCTGGCCAATCTTGCCGGACAGGCGCACGTGCCAACGGTTGTCACCAATGATGTCCTGTTCCACGAACCGTCACGGCGCATCCTGCAGGACGTCGTCACCTGCATCCGGCACAATGTGATGATCGATGATGCCGGGTTTCGGCGCGAGCGGCACGCCGACCGATATCTGAAGCGGCCCGATGAAATGGCACGGCTGTTCAGCCGCTCCCCCGAAGCGCTCACGCGGACGATCGAGATCGCCGAGCGCTGCCGGTTCTCATTGGACGAGCTTGCCTATCAATATCCCGAGGAGCGGATGCTGCCGGGTCTGACACCGCAGCAAGCCTTGGAGAAACTCACCTGGGAGGGCGCGACGGAGCGCTTTCCCGAGGGCGTGCCGGACAAGGTCGTTGGCACGCTCAGGCACGAGTTGCAGCTCATCGAGAAGCTGCAATACGCGCCGTATTTTCTGACGGTCAACTCGATCGTTCGCTTTGCCCGCAGCCAGGGCATTCTCTGCCAGGGCAGGGGATCAGCAGCCAACAGCGCCGTCTGCTATGTGCTCGGCATCACCTCGATCGATCCCGACCGCAATGACCTGCTGTTCGAACGCTTCGTCTCGGAGGAGCGGCGTGAGCCGCCTGACATCGATGTCGATTTCGAGCATGAGCGTCGGGAAATCGTCATGCAATGGGTGTTCGAAACCTATGGCCGCGAACACGCCGCGCTCTGCTCGACGGTCATCCGCTATCGCTCGAAGGGCGCCTTGCGCGATGTCGGCAAGGCGCTTGGACTGCCCGAAGACCTCATCAAGATGCTGTCCTCGCAAGTGTGGGGCTGGTCGGACGAAGGCGTCCAGCCGAAACATGCCGAGGAGCTGAACCTCAACCTCGGCGACCGTCGCCTGCGTCTGGCGCTGGACTTGGCCAGGCAGCTGATCGGCGCGCCGCGGCATTTGTCGCAACATCCGGGCGGCTTCGTCCTGACCCGCGACAGGCTCGACGATCTGGTGCCGATCGAGCCAGCCGCGATGAAGGATCGTCAGGTTATCGAATGGGACAAGGACGACATCGACGCGTTGAAGTTCATGAAGGTGGACGTGCTGGCGCTCGGCATGCTGTCCTGCATGAAGCGCGGTTTCGATCTGCTGGCCGAGCACAAGGGCATCACTCTTGATCTCGCGACGATCCCTGCCGAGGATCCACGCACCTATGCGATGATCCGCAAGGCCGATACGCTCGGCACCTTCCAGATCGAATCCCGCGCCCAGATGTCGATGCTGCCGCGCATCAAGCCGCGTACTTTCTACGATCTCGTCATCGAAGTGGCGATTGTCCGGCCGGGTCCCATCCAGGGCGACATGGTGCACCCCTATCTGCGCCGCCGTGAAGGCAAGGAAGACGTCGTCTATCGCAAGCCAGAGCTGGAAAAGGTGCTCGGAAAAACACTGGGCGTGCCGCTGTTCCAGGAGCAGGCGATGCGGGTGGCGATTGAATGCGCCGGCTTCACGCCAGGCGAAGCGGACCAGTTGCGCCGCGCCATGGCGACCTTCAAACACACCGGTGGCGTTTCCAGCTTCGGCGCCAAGCTGATCGGCGGCATGGTGAAGAACGGCTACGAGCGCGAGTTCGCCGAAAAGACCTTCAAGCAGCTCGAAGGCTTCGGCAGCTATGGCTTTCCCGAAAGCCATGCCGCCAGCTTCGCCCTGATCGCCTACGCCTCGTCCTGGATGAAATGCCATCACCCCGATGTCTTCTGCGCCGCTCTTCTCAACGCTCAGCCGATGGGCTTCTACGCGCCGGCGCAGATCGTTCGCGATGCACGTGACCATGGCGTCGAAGCGCGCCCTGTCTGCATCAACGCCTCGCGTTGGGATTGCACGCTCGAGCCCACCGCCGATGACGGTCGGTTCGCTGTCCGGCTTGGTCTGCGCATGGTCCGGGGTCTTGCCAACGCCGATGCTGCGACCATTGTCATCGCACGCGCAGACCAGCCCTTTGCGTCGGTGGATGACCTCTGGCACCGCGCCGGTGTTCCTGCTGCCTCTCTGGTTGAACTCGCCCAGGCTGACGCTTTCCAACCATCCCTATTGCTGGCGAGGCGTGAGGCCCTGTGGGCGATCAAGGCACTGCGCGACGAACCGCTGCCACTGTTTGCGGCGGCCTCCGGCCGCGAGCAGCGGACGGTATCGGAGATCCAGGAGCCCCTTGTCGCGCTGCGTGCGATGACCGCCGGCGGCGAAGTGGTCGAGGACTATGGACATGTTGGACTGACCCTGCGCGACCATCCTGTTTCCTTCCTGCGCGCCGACCTGGGGCGCAAGCGCATCGTCTCGTGTCGCGAGGCCATGCAGGCGCGCGACGGGCACTGGCTGGAGGCGGCTGGCCTCGTGCTGGTCCGCCAACGACCTGGCTCGGCCAAGGGCGTCATGTTCATCACAATCGAGGATGAGACGGGCATTGCCAATCTGGTCGTGTGGGTCAAGGTCTTCGAAAAATATCGCAGGGTCGTGCTCGGCGCCGGCATGATTGGCGTTTATGGTCGCATCCAAAGGGAAGGCGAGGTGGTCCATCTTGTCGCTCATCGTTTGAGCGATCTTTCCGCCGATCTGGCCAGCGTTGGCGATCGTGAGTCTGCCTTTCCCCTGCCGCATGGCCGCGGCGACGAATTCCATCATGGCAGCCCGACGCCCGATCCGCGCGGCATGCCGAAGGGGCCGAGGCCGCGGAATATTATCGATCCCTATCTGCACATCGACCAGATCAAGGTGAAGACACGGGATTTCAAATAGGGCGGTGCAAGAACGGGTCTGCCGAACAATGGCTGGGTTCGTCGACACGCATGGGCGATCGCTCAATCGGTGCTTCTGTCATTTTTCAGAGAAAGGCCTTGAACGCTGCTGCGAGAGCGGCGGGATTTTCTTCGGCGACATGGTGCCCGCTCCTGATTCCGTAGCCCCCCACGTCGTCGGCCCAGTGCTTCCAGATGGCAACCGGATCGCCATAAATCTGCTCCAAATCGTCGTCGAGTGACCAAAGACAGAGCATCGGACAGCGCACCTCCTGCCGGCATCTCGATCTTCGCGGTCGTGGCGATGGTCGATCCTTATGCCAGCGCGGTAGTCTTCGACCATGCCATGGACGATGGCTGGATCGTGGATGAATGAAACCAATTCGTCATAGGCATCGTGTCCCATCTCATCTGGCCGCAAGTCACTATACCATGCCATCGGGTCTGCCAGGATGGCCCGTTCCGGCTTCTCGGGTTGAGCAAAGAAGAACCAGTGGTACCAATCGCGGGCAAAGTTCCAGTCGGCCCGTTCCAGATGCTCGATAACTGGCAACCCATCCACGGCAATCAGCTTTCGCACCAGGTCGGGATGGTCCATCGCCATTCTGAAAGCGACCAGACTTCCACGATCATGCCCGGCGACGAAGAAAGCGTGGTGGCCCAACCTTTCCATCACCTCCACCAGCGCCGAAGCCTTTGCCCGCTTGGACGAGAACCTGCTCTCGGGGTCATCGGCCGGTACGTAGGAGCGACCGAAGCCCGGAAGGTCGGGGCACACGATCCTGAAATCTGCTGACAGCAAGTCCGCGACCTGGCCCCACGTCATATGCGCGAGAGGATGGCCATGGATCAGAAGCAGAGGCGGCCCAGATCCGCCATGCCGAAGCCTTGTCGGCCCGCCCTCGGTTTCCATCATTTCAAGCACGAAGTTGTCGAACATTGGCCATCCTCAAAAACGGGCTGTTGTCGGCTTGAAGAACTCCTTCAGCATGGAATGGTTCGGGACCGGCCAATCGCGACTGCAGATCGTTTCGGCTCCCGGTTAGCTTTCGCTCAGGGTCCATTCTGGACGCGCGAGTGGCTACAAGGCGGATCTAACGGAGCAGGCCCTCGTCGTCGAACGCGTCCCAGCCCTTCAACTTGGGCCGGGGAGCGTCATCTCTGGGGTTATTCCCGGCGCCGCGAACCTTCTCGCTACCCTTTCCCGCCCGCGTCAGGGCAGCCTTGCCGGCGCCACGTCGCCTGTTCTCTGTAACTTGCTGCGCGTCTTCTTCGCGCCAAAGGCTTGGCAGATCACGATCAAGGATGTCCTCGATGTGCTTGGGATCGAACACGTGGAAGGTGACGGCCTTGGATCGACCGCGCATCTTCACGGTGCGGGTGCCAATGCTTTGCAGCCGTCCGTCTTTCAGCCACTTGTGACGCTCACGCGAAGAAATTGCGAGGATGTCCTCCGCCTCGCGCGGCAGGACCGGGAGTACTTCGATGGTTTCCAGGGTCTTGGCGATCTTGTTCGAGGCGGCCTCGAACTCTTCGGCATCGTCTTCGCGCATCCGCAATGTGATGCGACCCGTCTCGGCTTTGATGTACTTCCTCACCGCCCATGGCAGGCGGGCACGTATTTCACGCTCGATACCTTTCGTGCGCACCGACGAGCCAAGCGTGGCTGATGGCGGAAGTGGCCACTCGGCAATCAATGACAACGAGGTGCTGACGCTTTGGCCCGAGCCGCGATCTCGAGGGGCCGCAATTGCCGCAGCGATGCCGCTAAGAATCTTCCGTGTTTGCGCAAAACGCACCGGCATCTGAGCTAGTCGCTTCCTTGTCGCACGGTTTCTACCGCCAGCGACCCGGCCGGCAGGGCCTTCAACAGCTCCACCTCGGGTTTCGTGAGGTAGATCCATGCCGCCCAATCGTCCGGGCGCAGAACCACAATCTGGCGATTGTGGATGGGCGCCACGTCCGGGCCGGGTTCCGTCGTCAGCATAGCGAACGTCGGGGGCTTGTTGCCTTCGCCATCGCGCCACAGGCCGGCGATCGCCATGAACGAGGCGCCGTTGAGCGTGAAGCGATGCTTAGCCTTTGGAGACTTCTTTCCGGTGAATTCGAAGAAAGCCGACGCCGGAATAAGGCAGCGCTTGCTGTTGGAGAAGTTCCGTCCTTCCGAGCGGAAGTTGAAGATCGGCCCGCCTTTGGGCCCGGAGGGCGGAAAGGCAAAGGTCATGCGCGTGAGTTCGATCGTGTCGCCGGCGGCGCGCATGATCGGGGCGGGATCACTGATGCGGATGTCATCCGCCTGCGGCAAATCCAGTTCGGTTTGATGGGTGGGAATGTCGAGCGCCAGCAATTGCATCATCCTGCAATATTCGGCCCAGGCGATATGCTGCTCATAGTCGTTGCACATGGCTGCCCACGCTTTCAGTCAGTTGATGACTTATAACAAATAACGCGGCTTGGCTGCGGCGCCACCATCGCGAGATTTTCCGCTATGCCCGAAATCTCGCGATCTGCTTGAGCATCGCGCGGTTTGTCGGTGATGACATCGCCGTGGCTCGCTCAAGGTCAGGCTCATCAGACCATCTTCGGAAAGCCGCGCCCAGCGCCTGGCCGTCCTTGACAAAGAACCACTTGCCAACAAGCGGCATGCTGGGCCGGTCGACGCCAAAGCCAAGCACACGCGCTATAATGTGGGGCACCAATTTGCGACGGCCTTCACCCATACGGGCTTCCATGCCTGACGTGAGATCGGCCACGCCGATGCTACTTCCTGCCGCCGTTGGGTACCGAGACGGGTCGATGAGAGTGAGAGTGCAGACCGGGTTTGCCGTGACGGGTTGAAGGTCGGGAGAGAGGCTCCTGGCGCCCGTCGCGGAGAACCGCGATGCCCAGAAACACCGCTAGCGCCCGTTCCGGCAACGACCGGCCAGGCCTCTATACGGCAATCACCGACAAGATCATCGCCGAGTTGGAAGCCGGACGCATTCCATGGGTGCAGCCCTGGGGCACGGCGGCGGCAAAGGCGCCGCTCGCCATGCCGGAAAACGCGTCGACCCACCGTCGCTACTCCGGCATCAACATTCTGATCCTGTGGGGCGCGGTCATCGAGCACGGTTTTACCGGCCAGAGCTGGCTGACATTCCGCCAGGCGCTTGGGCTCGGCGGCAACGTCAGGAACGGAGAACATGGGACGACCATCTTCTACGCCGACCGCTTCGTGCCCGACGATGAGCGTAACCGAGCCCGCGAGAGCGGGCACGAAGCACAGCCGGTCCCATTCCTCAAACGCTTCACAGTCTTCAACGCCGATCAATGCGAGAACCTTCCGGAGGACGTCGCCGCCGTCGCACCACCGCCTCCGCCGGGCATGATCGAACCGCAAGCAGAGGCGCTGATCCGGGCCACCGGCGCGGATTTTCGGATCGGAGGCAGCCGCGCCTTCTACAGCCCTGCGAGCGACTTCGTGCAGGTCCCGCCGCCAGCCGCCTATTTCGAACCCATCAACTGGCACCGTACCGCGTTCCATGAACTGGGGCATTGGTCGGGTCATTCCTCCCGCCTCGGGCGTGATATGGCCGGTTCCTTCGGCTCGAAATCCTACGCGCGGGAGGAACTGGTGGCTGAGATGGCCGGGGCCTTTGTCTGCGCTTCTCTCGCCATCGTGCCGACGGTGCGCCATGCCGACTACATCGGCTCGTGGCTGGCGGTCCTGCGCGAGGACAATCGCGCCATTGTCCGTGCCGCCAGCGCCGCCTCGAAGGCCGCCGAATTCATCCTCGGCTTCCAGCCTGGCGTGGATCAGCAAGCCACCGCGGCAGCGGCGAACGACAAACGGGAAGCGGCGTGGTGAGCCACGCAGAACCGGAGTCGGACCGCGCTTCGCCGGCTTCCCGGTTCGGTGGCCAGGAGAGTGAGAGGGGTGCCGGTATTTCATGACGGGTTTGGGTCGAGAGAGAGGCTCTCGGCCACCGTCGCGGAGAAAACACCATGGCTACTGCCGTTCAAAAGATCACCTTGTCGTCCTCGCGCGACATCCCTTTCAACAAGTTGGTGCTCGCCCAGAGCAACGTCCGGCGCATCAAGGCCGGCGTCTCGATCGAGGATCTGGCGGCTTCGATCGCCCGCCGGGGCCTGATCCAGAGCCTCCATGTTCGTCCCCTGCTCGATGCCGGCGGCGACGAGACAGGCATATTCGAGGTGCCGGCCGGCGGTCGCCGCTACCGCGCTCTCGAAATGCTCGTGAGCCAGAAGCGGCTTGCCAGGACCGCACCCGTTCCTTGTGTCATGGGCAACAACGCTGTCCTGGCGGAGGAAGTTTCGCTGGCCGAGAACATCGATCGCGTCCCACTTCATCCATTGGATGCCTATCGCGCGTTCAAGGACATGCGCGACAAGGGCATGTCGGAGGAGGAGATTGCCGCCGCTTTCTTCATCTCCGTCACCATCGTCAAGCAGCGCCTGAAGCTCACCGCCGTGTCGCCGGCGCTGCTCGATGTCTATGCCGACGCCGGAATGACGATCGCTCAACTCGAAGCGTTCTCGGTCAGTGACGACCACGCAAAACAGGAGCAAGTGTGGGAGGCGATCAACAACAGCTGGTCGAAAGAGCCATACCAGATTCGCCGCATGTTGACGGAGAACACTGTCCGCGCTTCCGACAAGCGTTCCGTGTTCGTTGGGCTCGATGCCTATGAGGCAGCTGGCGGCCAGGTGCTGCGTGACCTCTTCCAGTCGGATGACGGCGGATGGCTCCAAGACGCGCTGCTGCTCGACCGTCTTGTCGCCGAAAAGCTCCAGCTCACGGCTGATGAAATTGCCAATGAGGGCTGGAAGTGGATCGAGGTCGCGGTGAGCTTTCCCTACGGCGCCGCGAACGGCTTGCGTGAACTCCACGGCACGCCCGTTGACTTGACCGACGAGGAGCAGGCAACGCTCGGGGCGCTGCGTGACGAGTTCGACAAGCTGCAGGCGGAATACGAAGAGGCGGACGAGTTGCCCGATGAGATCGACCAGCGGTTTGGCGAGCTTGAAGCCGCCATTTGTGCGCTGGAGGCGCGCCCCGTCCACTTCGATCCGGTCGACATTGCAAAAGCGGGTGTCTTTCTCAGCGTTGACGCCGATGGATCGCTTCTCGTCGAGCGTGGCTATGTGAAGCCGGAGGACGAAGCTTCCGTTGCGCCCGATGGCGAGAGTGACTTCGGGGCCGGGGGAACCGACGATGGGGCGACGTCGGTCCAGCGGGCGGTAATTACCATCGGCGGCCAGCCAGCTCAGCCGCAGGATGATGAGGAGGATGGCATCAAGCCCTTGCCGGATCGCCTGATCATGGAACTGACCGCCGAGCGCACGCTGGCGCTACGCGACAAGCTCGCGAACGATCCGGCGATCGCCTACCTTGCCGTGCTCCACAAGTTCGTGCGCGACGTGTTTTCCCGCTACAGATCACAGGGTGTCGCGATGGAAGTCTCTGTCCGCGGCACGGTTTTCTCGGCCCAATCTGCCGAGCTTCGCGACACGCCTTACGCGCACGCGGTCGAAGTCCGCCACGCGGCCTGGGAAACCCGTTTGCCTGGGGGGGTCGACGACCTCTGGGATGCGCTTGCGGCGCTTACTGACGACGAGCGAGCCGCGCTTTTTGCCCATTGTGCATCCTTCGGCGTGAACGCCCTTTATGAAAAGGCCGATCGCTATGGGAACGGCGCTATCTCGGCACATGGCGTGCAGGAGCGTCTCACTGAGGCCGATCACCTGGCCCGGGTAGTCGGCCTCGACATGGTCGATGCCGGTTGGCGGCCGACGGTCGGCAACTATCTCGGGCGCGTCACCAAGGCACGTATTATCGAGGCCGTTCGCGAGGGTGAAGGCGAGAGCGCCGCCCAGCTTATCGACCACCTCAAGAAGGACGACATGGCCAAAGAGGCGGAGCGGCTGCTGGCCGACAGTGGCTGGCTGCCCGAACCGCTGCGGCTCATCGACCTCGATGCCGAGGGCGCGTCAAACGCGGACGAGGCAGACAAAGCGCTGCCCGATTTTCTCGCCGGTGACGACGAAGACAGTCGGGGCGACGAGAAGAGTGAGCAGCAACTCGACGCCGCGGAATAGCCTCGGCTTCGCGGATGATCTGGCTGCCCGGCACTTGCAAGAGCGCCGGGCCTTTTTGTGTGCGGTGGTCAGAGTGAGAGGGCGGGCGCGACGGGTTTGAGCCCGTCCGGTCAGAGAGAGCGCCGGAGGGCTTTCCCGTGTCGCTCTCCGAACGTCCGGTCAATTTCTGGAAGCTACGACCAGATCGGCGAGTACATCTTGGCCGGTCGCGCGGATCTGGGGATCTCGAGATTGCCGCTGGACCCACGCCTGTTTGAATGGGCGCCGCTCGGGTCGGCGCGCAACGTGTGCATCTTTCATCCCGACCACCGCTTTTCACAACAGACCTGTATCCAGGCGCACGACCTGGCTGGCGAAACGATCGTCGATATCGATCCCCAGTTCGCCGCCCACCAGATGAACTTCAATGCGTTGCGCTTCGCCGGCGTTGAGCCGAACATACTGGTGGAATTCGACTGCAACGGTCACGAGGCCGGATACGTTTCGGCTGGCCTGGGCATTTCCATAACCAATGAAATCATTGCGCGTGAATACGAAGCGTTTAACCTCGAAGCAAAACCGGTGGAACCGTCAGCTCTTTATCATTACGTCGCGATTTGGCAGAAGGGCAGGACCTTTTCGAATGCTCTGAGCGTGTCGCTCGAGGCGATTATCGCGGCCTTTTCCACCGCTCCTGCGAAAGGATGAGATTTCTCAGAGGGCGGCTAGAGAACGACGCTAGGCAGCCGGCGCGGCGCCTGCGGCCGCACTGGGAACTCAAGCCGTTTCCAAAACGCCTTGGAATTGAGCGAGTTGCTTTGGAAAATGATGAGCGAGGTAGCGTACCAGTTTGGGGCTATCCATCAGCCGGTTGAGGTGTCCTCGTACCGCTACAAGTTCGAGGCCCCACGAACCAATGTGCTCAGCGGAGTTTCGAAATTCCTGGCTCAACTCGGCCTGGCAGGGGCTGCGTGAAAAATGAGCTGCCCGCATTCGTAAACCGGCTAAGCCACTTGCTGCTGACTAACGGCTTGGAAGTGCGGCAGCGTCGCCTTTTGAAAAGCATGAGCTCGAGGCAGCCATTTCATACGGTTCCTGGCCGCATCAACCAGTTCCTCCTCGCGGGTAAGGCCGTTCACAAAGAGCTTTAGCAGGTGAGAAGCCGCTTTTTCGGCATCGGGCGAAGTAAGCGGCAATTTGCTCTCGTCGCACACAGTCGGGCAAATGCGAGACAACATTTCAATCTCGCACGGACCAAGGCAGTGACCAGGGTACAACATAATTTTCCTCCATACGGCTGTGGTTGCAAGACTAGCCTACGGACTGGGCCTGCCGGTGGTTCAACCTGGCGCGCATCAAGACCATCAGCACAGTCTCGTCTTTGATGCCTGTTTGAAACAGTCGGACCAACTCTGAGGCGAGTTCCCCGGCCTCAACAGAAGTGGTTAGAATCTCGTGTTCCTCACAAAGCTGCGAGAATACAATCCTCAGCGTGCCCAGTTCCTCAGGGAAAATAGGTTGCGCGCCGCCGATGGGGAAATTCATATGAACGTCCTTTGAATAATACTGATCTTGAGTGCTGAAGAATGGCTCCAAAGCCAGCAACGGTCATTATCATTTGCGTACAAGGCGGCGCTTGGTAAAAATCGTACAAAATTTCTTTGGAGGCGCCGGCGTGTGTTCCGAGACGCCAGCGCATGCAAGGATGGGCCGGAAACTGCGCTACCTTAAGCGGCCTCTATCTCTACCGACTAACGATGCTGTTCGTCATGATCTTTGGCGATGGATGATCCCTTCGATGACTCTCGCGTCGGCATCGTATTCCGCCGCCCGCGCGGCCATGTGCCAAGCTGTGTCTTTCCCGAGCGGCTTGACTTTTGCCGTCCGCATCGCGAACTCAGCTCTGGCGCGCCCTGAGAAGACTGCAAGGGGCCCCTCCGTGGGCAGTTGCTTGCCATCAAATGTAAGGACACCTCGTTGAAACACCCGAGCAGAGGCCCGTCACTGATTTCCCTGAAGTCCAGTGACGGGCGGCCTACTTCGTCAGACGTCGGCTAGCGCTAAATCTTTCTCGTAGGGCTGGAACAAGCTTTCGCAACCGAAGTTGGAAATGTGCTTGGTTGAGACAAGTCCAAGCTCTGGTGCAAGGCCCGTCGCTGTCAGTGTCCTTCAGCGGCGGGCTTCCTTCGTCAGACCCTCGACGGTCTCAATAATCGCCTGGGCAGAGCTTCGCCTTCGTGGATCGGTTCGGGGCCGTAGAGACCAAGGAGGGCTTCCTCAGATGGCAGCACGCCGGGCGGGCATACCTGCTCGTAGCCATTCGGACGAGCTTCAATGCGGCGCGTTCGCCAGTTTCTTCGGTTGCCACAGGGGCATCGGTTCCATGTGTCAAAGGTGAGGTCGGCACGATCAAGTTACCACGCACCGGTAACGGTGAGCGTGCCGACCCATCTGGGCACAAAGGTGGGCTAAATGACCAGGCCTGCAAGCTACTGGCAGAATGAAAGCGCAGCAATTAATCCTGTTGGCCTAGACTGCCCGTCAGGCCATTCCGCGATAGCACCATAGGCATAAGAGTCGGGGATATATTAGCTTGTGCTTGCGGCGGCCCACCCC
>NZ_RZQY01000900.1:0-1867 GCF_003998575.1 Mesorhizobium sp. M7A.F.Ca.CA.001.10.2.1
CGACATAATGATTGCGGATGATGCCGAGTTCGAAGGGAATGCCTGCGGCCTGGCTGAAGCCGATCGCCGCCGGCGTGCCCGAATCCGGCACCGGCACGACGATGTCCGCCTCGACCGGGCTTTCAACCGCCAGCTCGGCGCCGATGCGCTTGCGCACCTCATAGACGTTGCGGCCTTCCACCGAGGAATCCGGCCGCGCGAAATAGACATATTCGAAGATGCAGAAGCGGGTCTTCTGCGGCTCGAAGGGGAACAGGCTCTCGATGCCCTTGGACGTGACGACGACCATCTCGCCGGGCTTCAGGTCGCGAACGAAACGCGCGCCGATGATGTCGAGCGCGCACGTTTCGGAGGCCAGGATCCAGGCGCCGTCGAGATCGCCGAGCACCAGCGGCCGGATGCCGAGCGGATCGCGGCAGCCGATCATCTTCTTGGCCGTCATCGCCACCAGCGAAAACGCACCCTCGACCTGTCGCACCGCATCGATGAAGCGCGAGTTCAAATCGCGCTCCTTGCTGGTGGCGACGAGATGCAAAAGCGTCTCGGTGTCGGAGGTGGAGGAGAAGATCGCGCCTTGCTTCTGCAGCGCGCGCTGCACGGTCATGGCGTTGGTCAGATTGCCGTTGTGGGCGACGGCGAAGCCGCCATCGGCCAATTCGGCGAAAAAGGGCTGGATGTTGCGCATGCCGGCGCCGCCAGTCGTGGCGTAGCGCGTATGGCCGATGGCGCGGTTGCCTTGCAGGCTGTCGATGACGCGCTGCTTGGTGAAGGTGTCGCCGATCAGGCCGACATGGCGTTCGACATGGAACTGGCTGCCGTCATAGGAAACGATGCCTGCCGCTTCCTGGCCGCGATGCTGCAGCGCATGCAGGCCCAGTGTGACGATGGCCGCGGCGTCCTGCCGGCCGAAAATGCCGAACACACCGCATTCGTCGTGGAAATGGTCGTCGGCCTCGGCGGAAAGCACGTCGTCTGCGTCTGCCATCTTAAGCTCCGCTAAAATCGCCATATAATGCGGGTTCGCGCCGAAAGCAACGCGGGCCGTGCGGTCGTTCACACCATCGTCGGATCCTGACGCCGTTTTCGGCGTCAGTTTGCCGGCGCCGCCGGTGCCGGAGCGTTGTTGGCCGGAGGTGTTGCGTCATTGTCGTCAGGCGCTGGCGTGTTGGCATCGTCGCCGCCCGCCGGAGCATCCGCGGCCGGTGCGTCCGGAGCAGCTGGCGTCTCGGCGGCCGGCTGATTCGGATTGAGCTTCTTGAGAATCGCGTTTTCCGGATCCTCGGGCAGCAGGCTTTCGAGCTTGGCGCCGATCTGCTCCAGCAGCGGCCGCGACTTGGCCTCCGTGACCCAGGCCGGTGCCTTGGCGCCAGCCAGCCAGTTGAAGAACAGCAGTGCGACGGCGACGACCAGGATGCCGCGCGCGGCGCCGTAGAGGAAACCGAGCGTACGGTCGAGCGCGCCGATCCGCGAATCGATGATCCAGTCGGCGAGCTTCATGGTGATGACCGATACGACGATCAGCGCGACGATGAAGACGACGCCGGCGGCGGCCGCCATGGCGATCTTTTCATTCTCGATGTAGGGCGCGAGGTAAGGCACAACCGGCTTGTAGAAGAAGAACGCCGCCGCTGCCGCCGCTGCCCAGGAGACGACGGACAGGACTTCGCGCGAAAAGCCGCGAACCATGGCGAGCATCGCCGAGACCAGAGTGAAGCCGACGAGAATTCCGTCAAGCAGCGTAATCGGCATGTCTTTCGCCCCACTCCATGAGCCGCATTATAGCGCGGAACATCGGGCTCTGAGTCCGATGCTCTAATCTTCTTCGTCCACGCGGCTTCGGCGTGAGCCGGCTATGCGTGCCACGAGG
>NZ_RZQY01000901.1:0-1857 GCF_003998575.1 Mesorhizobium sp. M7A.F.Ca.CA.001.10.2.1
CCAAAGGCCAATGAAGCCAGGAGGAAGAAGATGACACAGGAGCTTGTCATGGACGCAACCGCGTACGATCTGTCCCAGCAGACGGCCGAGATCATGCGGCGCTACAACGACGTATTCCAACGCCATGATCCCTCGGCACTCGCCGAACTGGTGGCTGAGGATTGCGTGATCGAGAACACCGCGCCGGCGCCGGACGGCGCTCGTTTTGCCGGACAAGCGGCGTGCGTCGGGCTTTGGACGGCGATCGCGACTCAGGCCGGCACGCGCTTCGATGTCGAGGAAACCTTCGTTGCCGGCGACCGGGCAACGATCCGCTGGCGCTATTTCATGGCCGACGGCAATTCGCTGCGCGGCGTCAACCTCATGCGCGTGACCGACGGGCGGATCGTCGAAGCGATGGGCTATGTGAAGGGGTAGCGCGCCCGAGCAATTTCCCAAAGGGCATCGCCCGGAACAGCGCAACAAGGCGAGCGGATCAGCAAGACTGAGCCGCTCCCCGTGGCTCTACCGATCCGCCAGCGCCAGCTTCGCGCCAAGCATGACGAAGGCGCCGGCGAAAGTCCGGCGCATCCAGGTCAACACCATTGGCCGCGAGACGACGTGGCTGCGGATCGAGGCGGCGAAGATGCCGTAGCCGACGAAAACCACGAAGGTCAAAAGCATGAAGACGGAACTCAGCTCCAGCATCTTCGACAGCGCGTTGGGCTCCGTGGTGCTGACGAATTGCGGCAGGAAGGCGAAGAAGAAGATCGAAAGTTTCGGATTGAGCACGTTGACGAGGATGCCGGTGGCAATCACCTTGCCGGCCGAACGCGGCGTCACATCCTGGTCGACGCTGAGGCCACCATTTTCCTTGAGTGTGTTCCAGGCCATGTAGAGCAGGTAGGCGACGCCGAGATATTTCAGCGTCTCGAAGGCGAGCGCACTGGTGTGCAGCAGCGCCGCCAGGCCAGTGATGGCAGCGGCCATGTGCGGGATGATGCCGAGCGTGCAGCCGAAGGCGGCGATGACGCTGGCTCGCGCACCGCGCGAGAGGCCGGCGCTCAGCGTGTAGAGAACGCCGGTGCCGGGCGAAGCCACGACAATCAGGGACGTCAACAGAAATTCGATGCTCACGATGGTTCCTCCGGCACCCTACCCAACCAGGAAGGTATCGGGCTGCGGGTCGGCGCACAAGCGGAGGCGATTGGAGATTGGCTACACCGGTAACCCGAGCGCCTGGCGTGCCATCAGGCACTCCTCGTCGCCGGGCATGCAGGCGCGACAGACATCCGGCCGGACGTCGTAGATGCCGCAAGCGGTCGACTTGCCGATCTCGCCGGACAGCGCCGAGCAGCGCACGCCCTCGCAGCGCATGCCTGACAGGTCAGATGCGACATATTTTTCCGGGATACGGTCGAGCTGTGCGTCATCCTCGGTGGAAAAGCGCGGCCACTCGGCCGAATAGGAACAGCAGGCACCGCAGCTTTGGCAATCGAAGGTGCCGTGTTGCGACGACAAAACGCTCGCGGCGGCCCCCAGGGCGGACAGCCCCGGCGCGGCGGGGTTTTGATCGGCGTCTTGCGGCAAGGCGCTATTTCTTCTTAGCCGTCTCGCCCTTCGAATCCGCCGGCGACTTGAACAGATCGGTCGCGGCCTCGGTGGCGTCGCCGGCTTTCGGCGCGGCAACCGGCTTGGCCGGTTTTGCCGCAGCACCCGAGGCTGCCGTCTGATCCTTGGAGGAGAATTTTATGGCCATGTCAGTCCTCGTCGGCGAAGCGCGATGATGGGGCGCGCGGATTGCGCAGGCGGCCGATCAGCGCCGAAACGGCCGTGATGTTCATTTCCTCGGGCGACCAGTTTTTCACCGCCTCGATG
>NZ_RZQY01000902.1:0-1847 GCF_003998575.1 Mesorhizobium sp. M7A.F.Ca.CA.001.10.2.1
ACCTCGCGCAACGTGACGACGACGATGCTGCAGCAGAATCCCGACATCTGCGCCATCATCGATTTCTGGGACGGCGATGCCACCGGCGCGGCTGCCGCGATCCGCGACGCCAAGCTCGACGGCAAGGTGTTCCTGGTCACCACGGGCGGTGGCGAGAAGGCGGCCGATTGCGACAAGCTGCAGGACGGCACCTATGGCGCTGTGGTGATGACCGATCTTGCCCGTCAGTCGGGCGACATGAACGCCATCATCAAGTTCCTGCTGCAGAGCGGCCAGCCGGCCGGCACCTCGCACACCTACATCTACACGCTGGAGAAGGCGACGACCAAGGCTGACCTGAAGCCCGATAGCTGCTGGGACCTGAAGGCACTGCAGGCAGAAGCGGCGGCGAAGTAAGCCAAGCCTCTTCAATCCATATCGATGAGGTGGTCGGATTGCCTGGCCACCTCTTTGTCTTTTCTCTTGCAGCAGTGACCTGATGTCCTTTCGCGAACGCCTCCAGTCCTGGCGCTACAATCTCGTGCCCGACCATGTCGTCGGTGAGATCCTGACCAAGCGCTGGACCGACAACGCCATTCCGTTCCTGGCGCTGGTGGCGACGCTGGCAACCTTCGGCTCGCTCATCCCGGGCTTCTTCAAGCTGACGGCGCTGCAGGATTCGACCCGTCAGCTCGGCGAATTCTCGCTGATCGTCACCGGCATGACGGTGGTCATGCTGGGCGGCGGCATCGACCTGTCGGTCGGTTCGATCTTCGCGCTCTCCTGTTTTTCCGCGGTCTATGTCTTCTTCATCCTCGATCAGTCCGTGTGGCTGGCGCTTGCCGCATCGATCGCCACAGGATTGCTGTTCGGTGCGATCAACGGCTATCTGGTCGGCTATTTCAGGCTGCGCGCCTTTCTCACCACGCTGGTCACCTTCATCTTCGGCCGCGCGCTGTTCGACATCCTGGTCACCACTTATGCCGCCGATGTGCAACTTTCCGGCGCCACCTCGGACGTGCTGGATTTCATCGGCGACGGCACCTTCTGGGGGCTGTCGGTCTCGGTGTGGCTGGCGATCATCCTGGCCATCGTCACCCATATCGCGCTGACCCGTTCACGGCCGGGCTGGCACGTGCTGGCGGTCGGCGGCTCCAGGCGCTCGGCCCACAATGCCGGCATCCGCGTGCGCCGCACGGTGTTCATGACCTATGTCTTCTCCGGCTTCTGCGCCTCGATCGGCGGCTTCCTCATCGCTTGCCGGCTGAGCGGGGCAGGGCCGGGCACGGGCCTCAACCTCGAGATCATGGCGCTGACGGCGGCGGTGGTCGGCGGCGTCAGCCTTGGCGGCGGCCGCGGCTCGGTGATCAAGGGGCTGATGGGCGCCATCATTGTGCTGACCATGACCAACGGGCTGATCCGGCTGGGCTATGGCACCGGCACCAACCAGATGGTGCTGGGCATCATGCTGGCGGTCGCGGTGACCATCGACATCCGCTGGCTGAAGAACCGCCACAAGGTGCTGAACGAGGTTTATGTCGCGCCGGTCTATCTCAAGATGGGCGAGACACAGTCGGCCGCACCTGGTTCGGGCACACCCTACGAGCTCGACAACCGGTTGTCCGCCGCCGACCATATCGGGCTTGGCGAGCTGGAGGGGCCAGAAGACGTCATCCTCGACCGCGACGACAATCTCTATTGCGGCACGCGTCATGGCGAGATCGTCCGTTTCTTCGCGCCAGACTATGTCAAATCGGAAGTGTTTGCCCATATAGGCGGCTTCCCGCTCGGTCTCGCCTTCGACAAATCGGGCAATCTGATCAGCTGCGTCGGCGCCATGGGGCTCTATTCGGTCTCGCCGGATCGGG
>NZ_RZQY01000903.1:0-1846 GCF_003998575.1 Mesorhizobium sp. M7A.F.Ca.CA.001.10.2.1
GCGACGATGATTTCGGGCGGGCGTTGCTGGCCAATCTCAATCGCGCAGTGGTCGACCACCGCTTCGTGCGGGTGGCCGCTGGCGCCGGCTCCGGCATGAGCGTGGCGATCTTCGACGCGGGCGGCGACTATGGCGCGGTGATCGTCTCGGGCAGCAATCTGACACTGGGCCATGCCGACATTGCCTCTGCTTCCGATGTGATGGTCCAAACGGCAGTGCTTTTGTTGCAGAACGAAGTGCCGGAAGCCGGCAACATTGCCGCCGCACGCGCCGTCAAAGCACGGGGCGGCCGCGTCGTGCTCAACGCGGCCCCCGCGCGCGAACTCTCCGACGAGTTGATCGCGCTGGTCGACATATTGGTGGTCAACGCCATCGAGGCTGAATTCCTGGCTGGCACAGCAGTGTTCGAGACGCTGGACGGGGCCGCCCAAGCCGCACGGCTGCTGGCCGATCTTTATCCGGTGGCGATTGTCACGGCGGGCGGCGAGGGCGTCGCCTGTTGCGATCGGAGCGGTGAGGCGTTTGCTCTGTCCGCCATCCCCGTCAAGGTCGCCAGCACGCATGGCGCCGGCGATGAATTCGTTGGCGCGCTGGCCGCGGGACTTGCCCGTGGGCAGACCATGCGGGCGGCCATCACCGCCGCCAACGCGGCTTCGGCCTTGCTGGTCTCGACGCCAGAGGCCGAGCGCGACGGCATCTGATGGCCTGATTCAACGTTGCAAAGAGCTGCGGCCGCCGCCTGTCCTTGCGGCCTCGCGCGAATTCCGCTAAGGCGCGCCTTTGTCGCCGGGGAACACGGACTTGGACGATCAACGCGCCGACGTCGCCATCATCATGGGCAGCCAGTCCGACTGGGCGACGATGCGCCATGCGGCCGAAACGCTGGAAGCACTCGGCATCCCGCACAAACGGCTGATCATCTCCGCGCATCGCACCCCAGACCGGCTCTATGATTTCGCCAAGGGCGCCAAGGCGGCCGGTTATCAGGTGATCATCGCCGGCGCCGGCGGTGCAGCACACCTGCCCGGCATGACGGCGGCGATGACGCCATTGCCGGTGTTCGGCGTGCCGGTGGAATCGAAAGCGCTTTCCGGGCAGGATTCGCTGCTGTCCATTGTCCAGATGCCGGCCGGCATTCCCGTGGGCACGCTGGCCATCGGCAAGGCGGGCGCTGCCAACGCAGCCCTTCTAGCCGCCGCCGTGCTGGCCCTGAACGATAACGAGCTTGCCGTCCGCCTGGATGCCTGGCGCGCCGCGCAGACCGCCAAGGTCGCGGCAGAACCGACGGATACGCCGTGAGCCTGCCCGCCGGATCGACCATCGGCATCATTGGCGGCGGCCAGCTCGGCCGCATGCTGGCTGTTGCTGCCGCCCGCCTCGGCTACCGCACCGTGGTGCTGGAGCCGCAAGCGGATTGCCCCGCGGCACAGGTCGCCAACCGGCAGATAACAGCCGCCTATGACGACCCGGCCGCCCTTGCCGAACTGGCAGGCTCGAGTTCCGTCGTCACCTACGAGTTCGAGAACGTGCCGGTTGCAGCCGCCAGTGCGCTGGCCGCCAAGGTTCCGGTCTATCCGCCGGCGCGTGCGCTGGAAGTGGCGCAGGACCGGGTGGACGAAAAAACATTCCTCAACGGCATCGGCATTGCCACCGCCGATTTCCACGCCGTCGACAATGATGACCAGCTGATCGCGGCGCTGAAAGCATTCGACGGCAGCGGTGTCCTGAAGACCCGGCGCATGGGCTATGACGGCAAAGGCCAGCGCGTCTTCCGCAACATGGAAGCCGGCGGCTTCGCCGGCACATGCGAGGCGATGGGCAATGTGCCTCTGATCCTGGAGGCCTT
>NZ_RZQY01000904.1:0-1835 GCF_003998575.1 Mesorhizobium sp. M7A.F.Ca.CA.001.10.2.1
GGGCATGACTACGGTTTTTGGAACACCGATTGCAGCCATCATGCTGGCGGTCGAACTGCTGCTTTTCGAATGGACCCCGCGCAGCTTCATCCCGGTGGCGGTGGCGGCTGTTATCGCCGAGGTCGAGCGCACCATGCTGCATCTGCCCGGGCCGATCTTTCCGTTTCAGGGCGGCATGGAGGTATCCTTTGTCGGCCTTGCCGGCTGGGTGGCGATCGGCGTTTGTGCAGGACTTTTGTCGGGACTGCTGACGCAGATGGTCTATGCCTGCGAGGACGGTTTTCAGAAGCTGCCGATCCACTGGATGTGGTGGCCGATGCTTGGCGGCCTGGTGGTCGGCATAGGCGGGCTGATCGAACCGCACGCGCTCGGTGTCGGCTATGACAACATCACCGACATGCTGGATGGCCGCACCGTCGCGACAGCGGCCCTTCTGCTGCTGGTGGTCAAGGCGATCATCTGGTCGGCAGCGCTCGGCTCGGGAACGTCGGGAGGTGTGCTGGCGCCGCTGTTGATCATGGGTGGGGCTATGGGCGCTGTGCTCGCCGGCGTTCTGCCTGCCGCGGATCCCGGTTTCTGGGCGCTGCTGGCAATGGCCGCCACGATGGGCGGCACGATGCGTGCGCCGCTGACCGCCACGTTCTTCGCCGTCGAACTGACCGGCAACACACATATGCTGGTGCCGCTGATTGCTGCCTGCGCCGCGGCGCACGCCGTCACCGTGCTTCTGATGAAGCGGTCGATCCTGACCGAAAAGATCGCCAGAAGGGGACATCATCTGGTTCGCGAATACCGCGTCGACCCTTTCGCCCTGACCAGGGTGCGCGAGGTGATGACCCCACAGGTCGAAAGCGTGCCGGCGACGATGACGCTGCATGGCGCTGCGGCATTCCTGACAGCGCCGGAAACACGGCATCCGAGTTTCCCGGTGGTCGATGAGCACGGCCATGTGCTGGGCCTCATCGATCCGCCGGCGATATTGCGCTGGAGACGCGCCGGCACGCACCGCACCACCACGCTTGGCGAACTGCTGGCCGGCAGCAAGGTGACGCTGGCCTATCCGGACGAATATCTCGAAGGCCTCTCCGACAAGCTGCTGACGGCCAACGTCTCTCATCTGCCCGTCGTCACTCGCGAAGGCTCTTTGCTGGTCGGCTATGTCGGCTGGAAGGATTTGATGCGCGTGCGGTCCAGGAAACAGGCCGAGGAGCGCGAACGTTCGACCTTGCTTGGCTTCGGCACCAGACGCAGGAAGAAGGAAGCGGCGGTCGAGGGCCTCTAGAAATCCGTTCCGCGCTTCGCCCACTCCAGGACATGGAGCCTCAACGCAGAGGACAGGTTGGTGTCGCGGGGCCTTGTCACGTCGACTTCGGCGACAAGCGCGGCAAGCGTCAGCTTTCTGGTCGCCGCGATCGCGACGAGGTCGTCATAGAAGGGTTTTTCGAGCGAGTAGCTGGTGCGGTGGCCGCGAATGGTCACCGAACGCTTTTCGACCGGGCTCATAGGTGGTCAGGGTCGCCGGGCTTTTCACGACGATGCCCGGCAACGAATTTTTCACTCTTGTCGGCGGCGATGCGGTCGCGTTCTTTTTCGGCCTTGGAGCGGCCGTGCAGCGCGCGATTCTGTTCGGCGGCGCGCAGCTTTTCGTCCCGCGCCTTTTGCTTGCGGGCCTGGCGGAGATTGACGATTTCGGCCACGGCGTAAGTCGCCGGCCTATTTCTTGCGGAAGGCGTCGAGCGAGACCACTTCGGCGCCCTTGGTGGCGGCGTCCGCGGCCGCAGGCTTCTTCTCCGCCTCGGCGGCGGCCTTCTTCTCGTCCTTCGGCTTTTTCTCGG
>NZ_RZQY01000905.1:0-1834 GCF_003998575.1 Mesorhizobium sp. M7A.F.Ca.CA.001.10.2.1
GCGTGATCGGCGTCATCTCGGTGCTTCACGGCGAAGGCAAGTCGACGGTCGCGGCAAATCTCGCCGGCTTGCTCGCCGCCAATGGCTCCAAGACGCTGCTGATCGACGGCGACTTGCGCAATCCCGGCCTCAGCCGGGGCCTTGGCATGGAAACCGAGCAGGGCTTGATGGAAGCGGTGGTCAGTGGCCAGACCTGGCAGTCCGTCGGCAAGATCGACAGGCAGACGAAGCTGGCGATCATCCCGGCGGTGCTGCGCGGTCATTTCTCGCATACCAGCGAACTTCTCTCCTCGGCCGGCATGCGACGCTTCATCGAGAACGCCAAGGAGACGTTCGAATACATCGTCGTCGATCTGCCGCCGCTCGGACCGGTGGTCGACGCCAAGGCCTTCGCGCCGTTGGTCGACGGTTTTGTACTGGTCACCGAGTGGGGGCGCACCCCACGCGCGATGGTCAGGTCGATGCTGGAATCCGAACCCTATGTCGCCAACAAGATCGTCGGCGCGGTGCTGAACAAGGTCGATTTGAAGAAACTGGCCAAATACGGATCGTTCGGCGGGTCGGAAAAATTCTTTGATAAATATTCGAGCTACTATCTGGAAAAGTCGGAAGTGCGCGGCAAGGCGCCGGTGTGACGTCGACCGTTGCGCGAGTGGACCCTCTCTGAAGTGTATCGATCTTCAGGTCAGCACACCTGAATATCGATGCGCGTCAGGAGAAGATCAGCCTGCCTTGCTTGTCGGCGATCCTGACGGCGGTCAGGCGTCCGCTCTGGAAGGCGGCTGTGTCGATGCCGAGCCGGCGCCCTTCGAGCTTCGGGACGTCCACCGGAGTATGCCCGTGCACCACCCAGCGGTCGAGCAGGTGCGTTGCCTCGAAGAAGTCCGAACGGATGTTGGCCAGGTCGTGGTCGGTTTGCGCCGCAAGGTCGACGCCGGGCCTGATGCCGGCGTGGACGAACACGAACTTCCGCGAACGGACCATGATCGGCAGCCCGCGCAGGAAGCTGACGTGATCGTCTGGAATGATCTCCCTTATGCGTCGGTCGATCTGCGCGCTGCTCCCGTAGAGGCTGGCGAGGCGCGCCGGATCGATGCCATAGGAAAACAGGGTTTGCAGGCCGCCCGTCGCCAGCCAGGGCTTGCGGGACAGATTTCCGTCGAGATAGTTCAGCATCGCCACTTCGTGGTTGCCGGCAAGACAAATGCGCTGAAACCCTTTCGGCGGCGGCGCCACGAGGTGATCCAGCACCCGGGCCGACTGAAGCCCCCGGTCGATGTAGTCGCCAAGCATGACGATGATCTTGCGGCTCTGGAAGCGCAGCGAATCGAGCAGGATCTTCTGCTCCAGGGCACGGAGTTCCTTGTAGCAGCCATGCACGTCACCGATCGCATAGACGACGGCGTCCTGCATGTCGATATCGAGGCGCGCACGCGCCGCGATCCGGGGTTTTCGCTGGAACAGGGTCACGTGCGGGGCGTCTCGAGGCAAGCTCTCATACGGAAGGCATAAGTGCCTGTTATCATGCCCGAAACGGAGAATTCCGCAATCGTGGAAAATGCAGCCCCGCCGGGTCGGGACCGCAAATGCATGTTGCTCAGAAATGAGCTCGGTTTTGGGAGAACGATCTGTGGAAACAAAGGCCTGAAGCGGGCCTGAATCCGCTCAGGCGCGACATGCTTTAGGTCGGCAGCCGGCCCGGTCTGCCGGATCGTCGTCAGGCTGCCTTGAGCCGATAGCGGAAAACGGTGTGGTCGAGCAGCAGCCGGATGCGTGGTTCGGCCTCGATCGCCACCAGCCAGCTTGCCGCGATCATCGTCGCGCCGACGACCGC
>NZ_RZQY01000906.1:0-1827 GCF_003998575.1 Mesorhizobium sp. M7A.F.Ca.CA.001.10.2.1
TACAAGGGCAAGCTGCCGCCGCCCAAGGGCGAGAAACCCGAAGATTGGGAGGACCGCGAGCAGACGCTGTTCCGCTCGACCGCGGTCGGCGACGACATGGACCGGGCGCTGGTCAAGTCTGATGGCTCGTTCACCTATTTCGCCGCCGACGTCGCTTATCTCAAGGACAAGGTCGATCGCGGTTTCGTCGACCTGATCTATGTGCTCGGCGCCGACCATGGCGGCTACGTCAAGCGGCTGGAGGCCCTGGCGCGGGCGATTGCCGGCGACGAGGTGAAGCTCACTGTCCTGCTGTGCAATCTGGTCAAGCTGTTTCGCGAGGGCGAACCGGTGCGCATGTCGAAGCGGTCGGGCGATTTCGTGACGCTGCGCGAAGTGGTGGAGGAGGTCGGCCGCGACGCGATCCGCTTCATGATGCTCTACCGCAAGAACGATGCGCCCCTGGATTTCGATTTCGCCAAGGTGACCGAGCAGTCCAAGGACAATCCGGTGTTCTATGTCCAGTACGCCTCGGCGCGCTGTCATTCGGTGTTCCGGCAGGCGAGCGAGCAACTGGGCGAAGCCAATTTCGACCGCAACAGCCTGGCGTCTGCCGCGGCATTGCTGACCGACGAGGGCGAGATCGGCCTGATCCGCAAGCTTGCCGAATACCCGCGGCTGATCGAGTCCGCCGCCCTTGCGCTCGAGCCGCATCGGCTGGCATTTTACCTCTATGATCTGGCTTCCAGCTTCCACGGACACTGGAACCGTGGCACGGATAATCCGGACTTACGTTTTGTTAAGGTTAACGACCGACAATTGACGCATGCCAGACTAGGGCTGGTGCAGGCTGTTTCGGACGTTTTGACGTCCGGCCTGACGTTGATCGGAGCCGCCGCGCCCACCGAAATGCGTTAGGTTTGACTAAATAACCTGTCACCTTTTGCCCACATTGCGCTGGTAAGGGCCAACCCTACGCGACGTCCATGGCGTCCGAATGAGTGCGAGTTCGGGAACAATAATGGCAGACAGAACCCAGCTGAGAGTAGCCGACAACAACGACATCGCTGACGATGATCCGTTCGCGGAACTGACCAGGATCATGGGATTCGACCCGCGCCAGCCGGTCAGGCCGCAATCGCCCGCCCAGCCGCAGGCCCCAGCCGCCGATCACGGGCTCGAAGAGGGCGATTTCGATATCGATCTCGAAAAAGAAATGATGGGCGAGTTCGGCGCTGACGACAGCGACGCCGCTCCGGTTGTTCAGGCTCATGAGCCGACCTTCGTGCTTGAGCCGGCATTCGAAGCGGCTGACGCCAGCGCGATGGACGATGAGCTTTCGGTGTCGCTCGACAACGATTTCCAACTGGACATGGCTGAGATAGACGATCACGTCGCCGGCGCCAGCCATGCGGTCGCAGCTGAAGCGGCGCCGTCCGTCGAGCCGGCTTTCGCGTCTGATTTTGACGATGCCGTCGCCGGTTCGCTTGAGGACGTCTCTCCCTTCGAGGACGATCATTCGATGGCGGACGAGCTGGCCATTTCGCTCGACCAGGACCTCCGGATCGATGAGGAAGCCGAAGAGGCCCAGTACGCTGAAGAGGCCCAGTACGCCGTTGCCGACACGCCCGCTTCTATCGAGCCAGTTGCCTCCGATGACGAATTCGACGATGCGGTGGCAGTCTCGCTTGAAGACGAGCTGGTGCTCGACGACCATTCGGCGGCCGAACAGTCATTCATGGCCGCCGAGCCCGTCAAGTATCCCATGCCGGAGCAGGCGGCGCGTGACGGCCATGCAATTTCCGATGAGAGCTTTGCCGGCCATTTCGACGACGCGATGGCTGATGT
>NZ_RZQY01000907.1:0-1824 GCF_003998575.1 Mesorhizobium sp. M7A.F.Ca.CA.001.10.2.1
CCTCAATGTCCGTGGGACCCTGCTCGATTCACATGCCGCCACACTCGGCATCAGTGCCGCTGGCCTGGAAGATCCCAGCCGCCGGCTTGCGGTGCTGAAGACGATCCAGCATGCGCGCTATGTAGAAGGACGCGATGTCGTGACGATCGGCGGTGTGGCCGAGGTGCTCGCCGCCGCCGGCATGGCGGACGCCGCCGAAATGCTCAAGGCGCCGACCGAAACATTGCTGACGGCTCACCGCGATCTGGTTGGCCGTGGCCGTGCGCTGTTCCAGCGCCTGCATGCCGATGGCGTGCCTTCGCTCTCGGTCATCCGCAATGATGCGCCCCGGCTCATCGGTTCGAACGCGCTGTTCGGCAGCTTCGACAATCTCGTCGCCCATATCGCGGCGGCGTGATCCCATCCTCCAGACCCCAACAAGAATAAGGAAACAGACATGGCAAAAGTCGCTCTCATTGGTGCATCGGGCGCCGTCGGTTCACGCCTTCTCAGGGAACTCTCCGATCGCGGCCACACCGTCACCGGCATTGCGCGCAACCCGGAAAAGATCGCCGCGCTTCCGGGCGTGACGGCGAGGAAGGGCGATGTCTTCGACAGACAAGGTCTCGCCGACCTGATCCGCGGCCATGACGCGGTGATCAGCTCCGTGCATTTCCTGGACAGCGATGCCGATACGCTGATCGAGGCGGTGCGCGCCTCCGGCGTGAAGCGCTATCTGATCGTCGGCGGCGCCGGCAGTCTCGAAGTCGCACCGGGCAAGCGGTTGGTCGACACGCCTCAATTTCCTGATATCTACAAGGCCGAAGCGCAGAAGGGCGCCGACTTCCTGGACAGATTGAAGACGGTCGACGACCTCGATTGGACGTTCCTGTCGCCATCCGCCATGTTCGTGCCTGGCGAGCGCACCGGCAAATTCCGCCTCGGCAAGGATACACTTCTCGCCTCCGATAAGGGCAGCAGCATTTCCTTCGAGGACTATGCGATCGTCATGGTTGACGAGATCGAGAAGCCGGCCCACATCAGGCAGCGCTTCACCGTCGGCTATTGAGCGAACGGCTGGCGGCGGCCGGGTCTCAATCGAGGCCGGCCGACGCCAGCCGCATCAGAGTCCGGTTCAATCTCGGTGCTGCCGCCACCAGCGCCTTGCCGATGGCCGATTGCGGTGCGTCGATGACGGTTTGGGCATCGCCACTTTCGGCAATCCGCCCGGCATCGAGAAGGATGACGCGGTGGGCGACCGACCTGATGACGCCGAGATCATGTGAAATGAAGAGATAGGCGATCTTTTCCTGGCGTTGCAGGTCGAGCAAAAGCTCGAGGATCTCTCCGCGCACGGAGACGTCGAGCGCCGACACCGCCTCGTCGAGCACGATCAGCGACGGCTTTGTGGCGATGGCGCGCGCAATGGCGACGCGCTGCCGCTGGCCGCCGGAGATTTCGTGGATGGCGCGTGGGGCGAGATCAGCCGTCAGCCCGACGCGCTCCAGCAAGGCGGCGATGCGGCGCGGCCGCTCGGCGGGGGAGGCGATGCCATGGATGCGCAAGGGATCGTCGAGCACACGCGCCACCGTGGCGCGCGGGTTGAAGGCGGCCAATGGATCCTGGAACACCATTTGCAGGCGTGCGCGGCGTGCACGCAGCTTGGCGCCGCTCAAGGCCAGGAAATCACTGCCCTCGAAGTCGATGCGCTCGGCGTCCTGCTCGATCAATCGCAGCACCAACCGCGCGATCGTCGACTTGCCGCTGCCGGAAGGTCCCGCCAACGCCAGCGTCTCACCGGGGTCGATGTGAAAGGAGACATCGTCGACGGCAGCGATAGTCTTG
>NZ_RZQY01000908.1:0-1816 GCF_003998575.1 Mesorhizobium sp. M7A.F.Ca.CA.001.10.2.1
TCGATCGACTGCGAGTAGCCCGTGCCGGGATCGAAGGCCAGCAGCGTGCCGTTGACATGCGTCACCGTCGCGCCGTCAGCGCCAGCAACGAAGTCCAGTGTTCCCGTCACCACCGGAGCACCTTCCGCAACCGCCTGCGAGGCTTCATTCGCTGCCGCCGGCACATCGTCGACTATTTTGACGGAGAGCGTGGCGTTGGCGCTCTGCAGATCCTGGTCGGTCAACGTGACGGTGAAGTTCTCGAACAGGTCGTTGGTGCCCTGGACGGCGGCATGCGCCTCATTGTCGAGCAGCGTATAGATGTAGCTCACCTGGCCGGTAGCGGCATTGTAAGCCGTCACATTGAGCGTGTTGCCAAATGCGGTGGTGAAGGAGCCCGCCGTGAACACGCCATTGGTAATGAAGGCGTTGCCGTCGATCGCCAGTGAGTTGATGCCGTCGGGAGAGGAGACGGTGAAGGTGCCGGCGCCGGTCTCGGCCGTGCTTGCCGGATCGGACCCAGGCCCGCCCGGCGTGCCGATATTCAACGCCGCCTCGTTGACGACGACGTCGCCGCCGATGGCCTCCGGCGTCAGGTCGGTGATCACAGGCGTCGAGTTGCCGATCGAAATCGTCAGCGTGGTGTGCGAGGTGTCGCCGTCGCCGTCCTTGATCGTGTAGGTGAAGACATCGTTGACGCCGCCGGGCGTGCCGGCAGCGCGCACATAGCTGTAGGAGCCGTCCGCCAGCAGTGTCAGCGTGCCGTAGCTGCCCTGGATCGGCGCGTTCAGCGTGGCCGCATTGTCGACATCGGTGTTGGTGTTGCCGGCCTGCACGCCAACCACAGTTGCGCCATCGGCGCCCTTGGTGTCGGCAACCCCGTCCGTCGCGTTGGCGTCGCCGGCATCTGTTCCGCCAACCAGTACATTGCCTGTCGCCGGGCCAAACTGGCCGGCCGCGATGCTGTCGGTATCGGCAACCGCCGTCGGCACGTCATCGACGATGGCGACGGCAAAGGTGGTGCTGGCCGAATCGCCGTCAACGTCCGTGACTGTGATGCTGAAATTGTCCGGAACCGTGTCGTTGGGATCGAATCCGTTCGTCTGATTGGGATGAGCGACTGATTCGGTCACCGTGTAGTTGTATTCGATGGCACCGGTGCTCGGATTGAAGGAGACGATCGTCAGGAAGCCGAAATCGCCCGGGATCTGCTGGCCGACGCCGGTGACGGTGACGCCGTTGATGACGATCGAGCCAATTCCATCCGGCGCGTCGATGCTGATCGTTCCGATGCCGGAGGTCTCGGCGTTGCTTGGCGCGTCGCTGCCGGGAGATTGTGTCTGGCCGCCATTGAGGCCGGTTTCACTGGCCGCTTCGGTCGGGGCAAGCAAGGACGTGGCCGTCACTGAAACCTGCCTGTCGACGATGGACGGGAACAGTTCGCGCCGCTCCAGGAGTCCGAACTGCAAGGCAGTCGGCGGCAGCAGTGCCGACAGGTCGAACCCGTCGCCGATACCGCCGGGGGGAACCGAGAAATCTCCGCCTGCGCTTGAATTCGAACCGCCAGGACCGGCCGACATGGAACCGTCGGCGCCGAAGGCGACATCGACATGGCTGGCTTCCAGCGCTGCCAGCAGCGCAACGCGCGGCACCTCGACGTCGCCGATGATGAAGGTCGGCACGTTGAGGGCGCCGTCCTTGATCACGATCACCGAGCCGTCGGCCTGTTCGAGCAGAAGGTTTTGGCCGTCGACCTTGATGTTGTCGATGGAAGCGTTGGCCGGAAGCCTCACCACATGGCTGGCGTCGGCTACATATTCGGGCGGCGCGGCTGCCG
>NZ_RZQY01000909.1:0-1815 GCF_003998575.1 Mesorhizobium sp. M7A.F.Ca.CA.001.10.2.1
TCTTCCATCTGGCCGCGCAAACCGCCGTCACCACAAGCCTGGTCCAGCCAGGCGAGGATTTCGACATCAACCTTCGGGGAACGTTCAACGTTCTGGAGGCGGCGCGACTGAGCGGTGAGCTTATCCCGGTGATCTTCGCCAGCACCAACAAAGTCTATGGCAGCCTGCCCGACGTCGCGGTCCGCGAGGACGGCGATCACTATGTGCCTTGCGACAGCGTCATCCAGGCGCACGGCATCGATGAGGCTCGGGGCCTGGACTTCTGCACGCCCTACGGTTGCTCCAAAGGCGCGGCGGATCAGTATGTGCTCGACTATGCCAAATCCTACGGCATGCCGACGGCGGTGCTGCGGATGAGCTGCATCTATGGACCGCGCCAGTTCGGAACCGAGGACCAGGGCTGGGTCGCACACTTCCTGCTCAGCGCGCTGACGGGACGCCCAATCACCATTTACGGCGACGGCAGGCAAGTGCGCGATATCCTGCATGTCTCCGATGCCGTCGCCGCCTACAGGGCCGTGCTCGATCGCATCGAGACCACCAAAGGCCAGGCATTCAATCTTGGCGGCGGCCCGGAAAATGCGGTCAGCCTGCGCAGGCTGTTGAGCGAGATCCGTAGCCTGACCGGCCATGAGCTTTCAATCCGCCACGATGGGGAACGCACGGGCGACCAGCCCTTCTTCGTCGCCGACACCCGCAAGATCAAAACCGCGCTTGGCTGGATGGCCCATGTTTCATGGCGCGAAGGCGTCCGCGACCTCGCCGACTGGCTGCAGCGCCATCGGCTCGAGCCTCGCCCTGAAGCCGTGAGGTACGTCGCATGAAAATCGCTTTGGTAAACCCATTCTGGACCTACGACGACAGCATCTATTTCGGCTGCCGCCAACCACATCTGCCGCTGGAACTCGGCTATTCGAAGGCCCTGCTCGAAGCCGCCGGACATGAGGTGCTGATGCTGGATGGGCAGTTGCAGAGGCTCGATAATTCCGGTCTCTGCGAGCGGGTGGCTGATTTCGCCCCGGCTATGACCGTCGTCAGTACCGCCCCGACCTATCTGTTCTGGCGCTGCGCACCGCCGGAATTGCGTGTGCCGGCCGATTTCCTCAACCGTCTCGCCGGGCGCGGTGGACGCACGGTCGCGGTCGGGCCGCACGGCTCGGCGACGCCGGCGCCGACCTTGCGCAAGCTCGGCGTCGACATCGTCGTGAGCGGCGAATGTGAAGAAGTCGTCGAGCAGCTTGCCCGGCGCGATGATTGGAGCGCCGTGCCCTCAACCGCTTATCTGCGGGATGCCAAGGTGGTTTCGAACGGAGGCGTCCACGCCAGCTCGTTTGTCGATCATCCGCCACTCGAATGGCCAGCGGACTGGATCGCAGCCCATTCGCACCACCATCACAGGTTCGATGACAATCAGGTGGGGTTCGGTGCGGAAGTCGAGGCATCGCGCGGCTGTCCCTATAACTGCAGTTTCTGCGCCAAGATCGATTTCCGTGATGCCTATCGCCGTCGAAACCATGAAGCGGTGGTGGCGGAGATCGATCGGCTGATTGCCCAAGGTGTCGGCTACATCTACTTCATCGACGAGATCTTCCTGCCGCAAAAAGCGTTGCTGGAAGCCTTGGTCGATCGCGACGTGAAATTCGGCGTACAGACCCGCATCGATCTGTGGAAGCCCGAACTGCTGGAATTGCTGGGCGCCGCGGGCTGCGTCTCGATCGAGGCCGGCCTCGAAAGCCTGACCGTCGAAGGTCGGGCAATGCTGGCCAAGCGCTGCCGGCTGGGTACCGAGGAACTCGCCGCGCTGCTCGTCGATGC
>NZ_RZQY01000090.1:0-13877 GCF_003998575.1 Mesorhizobium sp. M7A.F.Ca.CA.001.10.2.1
CCGGCGGCCACATCGTCTCCGATGACGACCCGGGAAAGCGCTCCTTCCAGCCGATGAACGTCAATTTCGGCCTGTTCCCGCCGGTGGAGGCGCCGAAGACCGAAGGCAAACGCATGCGCGGCAAGGACAAGACCGTTGCCAAGCGCCATGCGATCACGTCGCGTGCGCAGGCTGATTGCCGAGAATGGCTAGGGCTGCCGGCACAAGCGCAAGCCGCCGAGTAGTCCATGGCCAAGCACTCCGAGCTGCACCAGCTTCTGCCGTCGGACCTGCCGCCGAGTGGCGAACCTTTCGCCGGCGACTACGAAATTTGCTGGAGCATCTATGTCAGATGCACCAACCTGCGGAAGCTGCGCGAAGTTCATATACCCGCTATCGAGGCGCTAATAGGTCAGCCTCACGGGGGCCAAGGTTGGCTGTACGAAAATGAAAATTACAATGAGAACCGCGATCGAAGCTTGAAGAGAATCATTGCCGTTCAGCCTGTCGAAGGTCCCTACAATGACCGGCTAATTCTGGATTTCATGAAAGCGATCTATTCGCTGTCATCCTTCTGGGCGATCCAAACCCGTCTGGATCCCTCACATCCTCATGGCGTCTACCTCAGTGCACGATTCACGCAGGAGGCTCCCAGCTCGGAGGCGCCGGCTATCGTCGACGCGCTGGTTGAGTTCGAAGCCAATTTTACAGATTTGGGGGGCCGTGAATTCGGCCGGCATTTCGGCACAACTCGGCGCATTAGCGCCACCATGCCGGATGGTTCGGAAGCCGGCCGGGCGAAACCCAGGCGCTAGGACCTCATCGTTGGCCGCACGGATGAAGCAGGATACAATCCTACTTGCGGTCCAATGGGAGCCGTTCCATGGAATTCGCCGAGAAACTTTCTGTCACAGTCACGCCAGCAATGGCCCGCCTTATCCGCCAAAAAGTCGAAGACGGCTCTTTCGGCTCGGCGAGCGAAGTCATCCGCGCGGCGCTCCGGGCCTTCCAGCGCGAGGAAGAGGAGCATGCCGAGCGCCTAGCCGCGATCCGGGCCAAGATAAAGGCTTCGATCGAAGATACGCGTCCCGCTGTTCCGCTGGATCACGCCATCGCGCAAGTGACGGAACGAATCGCGCAATTGGCGTACGACAGCGATGACGACGGACCCTCCTGACATAAGAAGTTCTACTCGGCGGGCTCGCCACCCACGCTTGGCAATCCCGGCTTCCCCGCCTCAGCAGGATTTCGCCTGACATAGGCAGCCTTCAAACTCTCCGAAGTCTCGCGCGAGCCGTCATGGCTCCACCCTGGCGGCTTGATCAAGTAGTTGATGCGGTCGCGCACCGTCAGCCTTGGCACAAACGCATCCCTGAACATGCCGATCCATTCATGGAACGCCACTTTCAGTGGATTGAAGGTGCCGAGGTTCCTGACGATGCCATAGCGCGGCCGGTCTTCTTCCAACTCTCCGACGAAGGTGCCGAACATGCGGTCCCAGATGATCAGCGTGCCGGCATAATTGGCGTCGAGATAGCGCGGATTGGTGGCGTGGTGGACGCGGTGGTGTGAGGGCGTGTTGAAGACGAACTCGAACCAGCCCCACATCTTGCCGATCGTCTCGGTGTGGATCCAGAACTGCCAGACGAGGTTGAAGCCGAAGGTGAAGGCAATCACCGCCGGATGGAAGCCAAGCAGCACCAGCGGCGCCTGCAAAACGAACATGAAGGTGAACATTCCGGTCCAGTTTTGCCTCCTCGCCGTCGATAAATTGTAGTGCTGGCTGGAATGATGGTTGACGTGTTCGGCCCACACCCAGCGCACCCGGTGCGCGATACGGTGATAGACGTAGTAGCGCAAATCATCGAGCAGGAAGGCGGCCAGGAACACCCAGACCGACAGGCCGAGATTGAAGATGCGGAACTGCCAGAGCCACAGCAACGCCCAGTAGGACACGACGCCAAGCAGCAGCCCGGCAACGACATTGCCGGTGCCCATCATCAGGCTGGTCAAGGTGTCGCGCGTTTCGAACGAACCCTTGGCGCGGCCGGTGCGCACCAGCCAAAGCTCGATCAGGATCGCGACCACGAAGAACGGAATGGCCAGTTGGGTGACTTGCGGGAAATTGTAGCTGTCCATCATGCGGCCGCCCCAGTGGAATTCGAACGTTGCTGCTCAAGCGCTTTCAGCAGGCCCTGCGCATCCGTTGAGCTGGCAAAGCGGAAGCGGCCGCCCTTCCAAGTGAAGTCGGCGAGCCGCAGCGAAACCGTGTTCGCCCCTCCGGCGTTCAAAACCATGACATCTTGAGGTGTGACGATGCGGGTCAAGAAGCAATCGCCGATGCCGTGAACGATGCCGATGCGCCCTCGCCCGATATCCAGAAACGCAGTCCTGGCATCCGCTGTCAGGCGGACTACCGTCGCGATCTCGTCGGGAAAATCCTCAGCGAATCGGCTCACCGCGCGATTGGCACTGCTGAGCGTCGCTATCTTGCTGCCGCCGGTGAAATGCACCGCCGCAACCGACAGCGCGATGCCGAAGGTAACGATCGCCACCAATATGGGTAAGCTCATTCATCTCCTCCGGGCCGGCCTGTTGTCTTCGGCAACAGTTTGGCGCGGGGACGTCTTAACACGATTGACGTTTACGTCAAAGCGCAGGCCAGCCCTTGCTCGCGCGACGCAGCAGCAGCCAATGCCGGCGCAAGGCCGACAGCCGCGCCACGCCTTCGAGCGGCGAACCATTCTCCATCTTGCCGAGGTAGGCACGTGACAGGGCGAGCGGCAGGAATGCCGGACGCAGCGAGACAGGCAAGGTCGGTGCGCCTTGCTCGAAGGCGGAAAGATGTTCCCGTGCCAGCGCCATCATCGCCGCCACCGCGCGTTTGGCGCCGGGTCCGCCATCACCAGCAATGAATTCTTCCGGCGACGATCCCGCCGCCGCCAAAATATCGGCCGGGACAAAACACTGTCCGCGCCGGCGATGCAGCGGCAACAGCAGCAACAGGCCGGTCATCGCCTGCGCACAGCCTGCCCTGCCCGCCAGATCGGCAAAGCGCGGCGCCCCGACGGGATCGAGCACCATCGCCGCAAGCTGGATGAGCGCGGCAGCAGTCTCGCCGCAATAGCCTTCCAGGTCAGTGCGCGACGGCATCGGGTCGTCATAGAGGTCGAAGATGCGTGCATCGAGCATGTTCTCGAAGGCCGGCTTCGGCAGGCCGAACGTCGCTATCGTGGCGTTCAAGGCTTCGGCTGTGGGATGGCCGGCGCCCGCTTCTCCGCCAGCGGCAATGACATCGCGCCACCATTGCAGCCTCACCTCGCCCGGCAGCGCTTCATGGATGCGATCGCGGATTCCTGCGATCTCGGCATTGAAGGCGTAGAGCGAAAACAGCGCGTCGCGCTTGTCGTCGGGCGCGTAGAGCGCGGTCAGATAGCGGTCATGGTCGGCGGCGCGCACCGCGTCCATGACGATTTTGGCATTCTGGGACATGTCAATCGACGGCGATGAGCGCGGCGGCCACGGCGCGCTCTTCCGCCAGAAGGACATTGTAGGTCCGTACCGCGGCACCGGTCGACATCGGGTCGGACGCAATGCCGGCAGCCTTCAGCGCGGCTCGCAGTGCGGCGGGCAATGGCCGGAGATCCCTGCCCATGCCGACCAGCAGGATCTCGACCTTGCCGGCCTCAGCCAGCAGCTTGTCGAAATCCGCCACCGTCAGCACCAGAGGATCAGCCGGTTCCCAGCCATGGATGCCGGATGGCAGGCACATGAGCGAACCGCGATGCGACATGTCGGCAAAGCGGAACCCGCCATTGCCATAGGCTTCGATCGGCGCGCGGCCCGGAAAATGCGCCTCGCGGATGACGATGCCTTTGCCGGTCACCGCTATACCCCTTCGGGGCGGCGCGTCAGGTCGCGACCGCCTTGCCGCCATTGACCGGCTTCTCCTCGTCGGCCGAAGCCTGCGGCCTCAGCTTGAACAGGATCAGCAACGGTGCGGCGATGAAGATGGACGAATAGGTGCCGAAGACGACGCCGAACAGCATGGCCATCGTAAACGAGCGGATCACCTCGCCGCCGAACAGCACCAGCGCCAGCAGCGCCAGGATCGTCGTCACCGAAGTCAGCGTCGTTCTCGACAGCGTCTCGTTGATGGCGTTGTTCAACAGCTGCGGCAGCGGCATGCGCTTGTATTTTCGCAAATCCTCTCGAACACGGTCATAGACCACGATCGTATCGTTCAGCGAATAGCCGATGATCGTCAGGATCGCCGCCAGCGATGACTGGTTGAACTCCAGTCCGGTGATGACGAAGAAGCCGAGCGTCATGACCACATCGTGCACCGTCGCCACGATGGCGCCGACCGCGAACTGCCATTCGAAGCGGAACCAGACATAGACCAGGATGCCAAGCAGCGCGATCAGCATGGCGATCGTGCCTTGCTTGGCAAGCTCGCCAGAAACGGTCGGGCCGACCACTTCGACGCGGCGGAAATCGTAATTGTCCTGCAGCTCGCCACGCACCTTGTCGATGACGGTCTGCTCGGCATTCTCGCCACCATCCTGCGTCCCGACGCGGATCAGCACGTCGTTCGGCGTACCGAACTGCTGCACCTGAACTTCGCCGATGTTGAGCTCGGTCAGCCGCGCACGGAGGTCGGCGAGGTCGGCATTGCCGCTCTTGGCCTGCACCTCGATCAGCGAACCGCCCTTGAAGTCGATGCCGTAATTGATGCCGACGGTCATGAACAGCACCACCGACAGGATCGACAGTGCGCTGGAGAGCGTGAAGGTCCAGCGACGGATGCCCATGAAGGGGATCTTGGTGCCGGGCGGAACGAAGGTCACCGGTGCCTTCGGCAATTCCTTCGGGCGAGCCCGGCGCAGCCAGATCGAGACCAGCAGGCGGGTGAAGGTGAAGGCGGTGAAGACCGTGGTCAGGATGCCGATGGCGTAGGTGATGGCAAAGCCCTTCACCGGCCCGGTACCGAGATAGAACAGCACCACGGTGGCGATCAGCGAGGTGATGTTGGAATCGACGATGGTCGCCAGCGCCTTGGTGAAACCGGTATCGATCGCCTGGATCACGGAGCGGCCGGCGCGTCGCTCCTCGCGAATACGTTCATAGATCAGCACGTTGGAATCGACCGCCATGCCGATGGTCAGTACGATACCGGCGATACCAGGCAAGGTCAGCGTAGCGCCAAGCAGCGAGAGCACGCCGACGATCATCGCCACGTGCACCGCCAGCGCGATGTTGGCGAGGAAGCCGAGGAAGCCGTAGGCGACGAACATGAAGGCGACGACGAGGATAGAACCGATGATGCCGGCGACCTTGCCGGCATGGATCGAATCCTGGCCAAGGCCCGGACCAACGGTGCGTTCTTCGATCACCGTCAGCGTCGCGGGCAACGCACCGGCGCGCAGCAGCACCGCAAGGTCGTTGGCGCTCTGGGCAGTGAAATTGCCGGAAATCTGGCCGGTGCCGCCGAGGATCGGCTCGCGGATCTGCGGCGCCGAAATCACCTGATTGTCGAGGATAATGGCGAACAGCTTGCCGACATTCTGCGCCGTGGCCTGACCGAAGCGCGCCGCTCCTTTCGAATCGAAGCGGAACGACACCACCGGCTCGTTGTTCTGCGAATTGTATGTCGCCTGTGCGTCAACGAGGTTTTCGCCCGAGACGATGACGCGATTTTCGATCAGATACGGAACCGGCGGATCGTCCTGCGAATACAGCACCGATGACCCGGCGGGCGGACGGCCATTGAGCGCGTCCTGCACCGGCATCGACTGGTCGACCATCTGGAAGGTCAGCTTGGCGGTCTGGCCGAGGATTTCTTTCAGTCTCTGCGGGTCCTGAAGACCCGGCACCTGGACAAGGATACGGTCGTCGCCCTGCCGCTGCACGATCGGTTCGGTGGTGCCGAGTTCGTTGACGCGGCGTTCGACCACCTCGATCGACTGCGTCAGCGCGGTCGACGTGCGGTATTTGATGCCGGCGTCGGTGACGTTGAACTTGAGCAGGCCGGGCTCGGAATCGTCGAGCGTCATTTCCTGGACGGAGCCGCCGGTGAACAGGCCGGCAGCGACCGGATCGGTCAGCGTCTTCAGCGCCGTCTTGGCGGCATCGATCTGGGCGGGATCGGTGATGCGGACCTGCAGGGTCCGCCCCGTGCCGGCAAGGCCGGTATAGCCGATCTTGGCGTCGCGTAGCAGCGTGCGGATTTCATCGCGCGTCGTCTCCAGCCGATCCTTGATCAGATCGTTCTGGTTCATTTCCAGCAGGATGTGCGAACCACCCTGCAGGTCGAGGCCGAGCGTCATCTGCCGCTTCGGTACCCAGCTGGGCAATTGCGCCAGCGTGCTGGCGGAGAACAGGTTGGGCGCGGCGAGGATCACTGTGATGGCCACGGCCACCCAGATCAGGATCATCTTGAAGCGCGAAAAATACAGCATATGGCGTCGTCCGTCAGAGCGTGTCCGCGGATCGCTCCGCCTAAAATTGGATTATTTCTTGGCGTTCTGGTTGGCCACCGGCTCGCCCTTGACGCGCACATCGGCGATCGTCGAGCGCAGCGCCGTCACCTTCAAGCCGTTACCGAGGTCGATCTCGAGCTCGTTGTCGTCGATCACCTTGGTCACCTTGCCGACGAAGCCGCCGCCGGTGACGACCGTGTCGCCGCGACGGACAGCCGCCAGCATCTCGCCGCGCTTCTTCAGCTGCGTGCGCTGCGGCCTAATGATCAGAAAATACATGATCACGAAAATCAGGACAAAGGGCAAAATGCTGATGAACATGTCGGGAGAAGCGCCGACGCCTTGGGCGTATGCCGGTGTCACGAACATCGAGGTACTCCTGATCTTTGAAAACAGCCGCCAATTTGGCGGCCCTTGAAATTTGGCCGGAATATAGTCGGTAAAGTTGTCAATGCAACTGCGCGGCCGGCCAAATCGGCTGCTTTTACGGCCTGTTGAGCCGTGTTAGAGCATGATCGCGAAAAGCGCGAGCCGGTTTCCGCAAAAGATTATGCTCTAACAAAAGGTTGCGACCGGTTTTGTATCAGGCGGAATCGGGCAGCTTCACGCCCCCAGACATCAAAAACGCGAAAACAAAAGACAGTCATGACCGACAGCAGCATTGAATCCCTGAACCAGAAACTCGACCGGCTGATCGAGGCGGTGAGCCGCCTTGCCCCGCCGCCGGTGCCCCAAACCGACCTCGGCGAGGCCGATTGTTTCGTCTGGCAGGCCGATCCCGGCTATCTGGAGCCGGTGCGCAGGGTTAACCGCGTCGACATCGGCCTGATCCGTGGCGTCGACCGCGTCCGCGACATCCTTGTCGACAACACCGAACGCTTCGCCGCCGGCTACCCAGCCAACAACGTGTTGCTGTGGGGCGCGCGTGGCATGGGCAAATCGTCGCTGGTCAAGGCCGTGCATGCCGAAATCAACGCCAGGACCAAGTCCGACCTGCCGCTGAAGCTGATCGAAATCCACCGCGAGGACATCGACACGCTGCCGAAGCTGATGGGATTGCTCAAGGCGGCCCCCTTCCGCTTCATCCTGTTTTGCGACGACCTCTCCTTCGACCATGACGACACTTCCTACAAATCGCTCAAGGCAGCGCTCGAAGGCGGCGTCGAGGGTCGGCCAGTCAATGTCATCTTCTACGCCACCTCGAACCGCCGCCATCTGTTGCCCCGCGACATGATCGACAATGAGCGCTCGACCGCGATCAACCCATCCGAGGCGGTCGAGGAAAAGGTGTCGCTGTCCGACCGGTTCGGGCTGTGGCTCGGCTTCCACAAATGTTCGCAGGACGAGTATCTCGACATGATCGATGGCTATGTCCGGCACCATGGGCTGGCAATCGATCCCGACACGCTGCGTGCCGAAGCATTGGAATGGGCGACGACGCGCGGCAGCCGCTCGGGCCGCGTCGCCTGGCAGTTCACCCAGGACCTGGCTGGACGGCTCGGCAAGCCACTGAGGGACTGACACGTTGGGTGGCGTCGCCAACGCCATCCAATGACAAGATCATTTGGGCTGCGCCCGGCGCAAATCACGCGGCGTTTGGCCGATCTCGCGGCGCATCCAGTGCGCCAGATGTGACTGGTGCGCAAAGCCCGTCAATTCCGCCACCTTGCTTGTGCTGAGATCGCCTCGCTGCAGCAGGGCGCGTGCGCGTTCGACGCGACGTCGCACCACGTAGCGGTGCAGGGTGACGCCCGTCGCCGCCTTGAACCAAGCCCGCAAGTGCGAGCTGCTCGCCCCGGCAACTCGGCTCAATCGCTGGATTGAAAGGGGCTCGTGCAAGCCAGCTTCGATATGCTCCAACACTCGCTTGAGCTGGGCATCTGACAACCGGTTTGTTCGCTCGACATCGGAATTCTCAAGACCGAGCAGCCTCACCGCCAGAGCGGCGCCAATGCTGTCGGCAAACAAAGATCCACTCGGTGAGTTTGCGCCGAGATCGCTCTCGAGTGCACGGGCGAGATGTTGGATGCGCTGATCACGAAGCAGATGACGTGTGTCGAGCGGCAACGCGCGCGCCTTGCCACCTAGCTCAGCCGCCACCCTTTCCATCAGGGCTGGTTGTAACGCGATCTCGATCGTGTCGAACGGGGTTTCGGTCTCGAAGCCGCCCTCTTGGCCAGCGGGCACCAGGTCAATATCGCCAGCGCGCCTCACGAAATATCGACCAACCTCATTGCAGTAGGAACGCGTCGCCGCGCTTGCATGCACCATGATGCGATGATGGGCCGCCCTGGAGAGACGATGGACGCCCGCTTCGATATGCCAGAAGGCCATTGTGACGTCGGGCGGAAATCGGGCCGGAACAGACTGCGAATGCATGCTCTCTCGCTTCCTGGCAAAACCTGTCCAAGAATTGGCAATTCCCGCGCGATTTTCAATGCCGGGGACATGTACCTACGCCTCTCCATCGAGCTTGGACGAGAGGTTAGCCATGAGTTTTTATGTAGTTGTCGGAGCAGGCCCGGTCGGGCACGAGACCGCGCGCCTTCTGGGCGAAGAAGGACATGACGTCGTTCTCACGAGCCGGAGTGTCGGCTCAAACGCGTTGCGGAACGTCCGGGCGGTGCAGGCCGATGCCACCGATGCCGTTGAACTGGCGCGTATCTGCCGAAACGCCGACGCCATTTTCATGTGTGCCATGGCCGCCTATCACCGGTGGCCGACCGACTTCTTCCCAATCATCGACGGCACCGTGCGTGCCGCGGAAGCGGTCGGCGCGAAGCTTGTGGTTCTCGGAAACCTCTATGGCTATGGGAAACATGCCGATAGCCCGCTTCACTCCGACCTGTCTCTGGATCCGACTTCGAAGAAAGGGACCGCCCGCACGATCATGTGGCAGCGGGCGGTCCGTGCGGACGTGCCGGCAGTCGAAGTGCGGTCCAGCGATTATCTTGGACATGGCGCGATCAGCTCTTTCTCACTGGTCGCGCTGCCCTCCATAATCGAGGGGAAGCCGACTGCTTTCATTGGAAACCTCGACGCGACTCATGCCTGGTCCTTCACGAAGGACGTGGCCAGGACGCTGGTCGCCGCTTCCCGCTACACGGGCAAATGGCGACGGGCGTTCCATGTTCCATCGCAACACGCCTCACCCCGGGAACTCATCCTGACGACGGCGGCAATGCTTCACCGTGAAATTCCAGAAACACGTTCCTATTCCATCCCCGAAATGGAAGCATTGGGCATGCATGAACTCATCGAGATGAGCTATCTCTTCGACAATCCCTTGCTGGTCGATTCCTCCGACGCGGAGACGCTTCTCGGAATCAAGGCCAGCGGCCTTGACGTCATGATCGCCGACACTCTGCGTGATCATCTTTGAAGCTTGAAGACTGGCGCGTCGCGTTGAAACTGAAAAAGCCCGCTCCTTTCGGAACGGGCTGAGCCGGCGGGCCGGACTGGAGGTCAGACGGCCCGCAAATTGCTTTTTTTCTTCTATTCGAGGTAACCCGAGGGATCGACCGGGGCCGAGTTCTTGCGCACTTCGAAGTGCAGCTTCGGCGAGTCCGTCGTGCCGCTCATGCCCGACAGCGCGATTTCCTGGCCGCGCTTGACCTTCTGGCCGCGCTGCACCTCGATCGAGCTGGCGTGGCCGTAGACGGTGACCAGGCCATTCTCGTGGCGCACCAGCACCGTGTTGCCGAATTCCTTGAGGCCGTCGCCGGCATAGATGACGACACCGTTCTCGGCTGCCTTGACCGGTGTGCCCGAGGGCACGGCGATGTCGACGCCGTCTTTGCCGGAGCCGAAACCGGAGATCACGCGACCGCGCACCGGCCAGCGCATCTTGCCGATGCCGGTGGCGTCAGGCGCGACGGCATCGTCGGCCTCGGCCTGCTGGATGACCTTCGAATCCTTCTTCGGCGGCGTGTAGGACGCCAGCGTTTCCGACGGCGTGGTCTTTGCCGCGGGCTGCGTCGTGGCCGTCGTCACCGGATCGACCTTGGCCGGTTTGGCGGCGGCGACGGTCGCGGTTCCACCCGCCGGCACCTTCAGGGTCTGGCCGATCTTGAGCAAGCCATCCTGCATGCCGTTGGCCTGCTTGATGGCAACGACTCCGACACCGGTTTTCCTGGCAATCGAGGAAAGCGTGTCGCCCGACTGAACCGTATAGGTGCCAGCTGCATTGGTCGCCTTGGCCGCGGCTACCTGCGGCTTGGGCTCCTTGGGCTGGCTCGCGGCGGCCGACGTATCGACCTGAGCGGTGGATTTGCCCTCCCTAGGCTTCGGCTGCTGCGGCAGGACGGCGACTTTGTCCGGCGCAGTGGCCGGCAGGTTGTGCTTGGTGTCTTTCGCCGGCTTGGCATCCGCGAGCTTCGGCTCGCTCTTGCTCGAATAGGCGTAGGCCGGGATGACCAGCTTCTGGCCGGTCTTCAGCCCCTTGGTCGCGCTCAGCCCGTTGACCTTCATGATCACGTCGGACGGCACCTTGTAGCGCTGCGCCAGGCCGCCGATCGTTTCGCCGTCCCTGACGACGATCTCGGTTGCATGCGGAGTGCCGGAAGCAGCCACGCGGGGTTCGTCAGGTTGCGAAACCTTGAAAGGCGATGCCACCGGGGCGACGGTGCCGGTCGTGGTCCTGTCGACATGCGGTGCGGGAGCCAATGCGGTGCGCACCGGCTTCGATACCGGCGCCACTTCGGGAGCCTGGGCAACGGGCGGAGGCAGCGGCCGCGTCGAGACCGGATCGAGGCTGGAGCGGCTGACCGACTGTGTATGGCTGCCATCGATCGGAGCGGCGGCGACATCGCCCGGATAAGGCTGCTGTACGGCATCCTGCTTGTTGATGATGGTGCGCTGATTGTTGGTCGAGGATGTAAAGACGTCGTCGACGCCATTGAACCGCGAAACTTGGGAACTGCACCCCGCAGCAGCACCCGCGACCATCAGTATGGCGCAGCCTCGCGCCAGATTGCGACCGCTTGTCTTCAAAACACTGAGTTGCATCGCACTAACCCGCACATACCCGGTACAAACTAGGCATGATTAAAGCGCGTTAATGTTACTCGACGGTTAACCCCATGGAATCCGGCGCAATTTTTCTTAAAATATTAGAGAGCGAGCCCAGGGGAGATTTTCAGGTCATGCCGGCCGGGGTCGAAGACGCACCCGACGCGGCGCGGCCTGAACATCGACATGCGCGCTAGATGATAGCGGCGACACCGCGCAGGATCGGCTGCAGGCGAACGAGGCCGATGTCTTCACGCTCGAAGCGGCTGCCGACCTTGGTCAGCTTGGCCAGCACCTGTTCGCCCTCTTCGGGGCCGATCGGCGCGATGACGATGCCGCCGCTCGACAATTGGTCGAGCAGGAAACGCGGCAGGCTGTCGAAGGACGCCCATGCAACGATGCGATCGAACGGCCCTTCATTCGGCAGGCCACCGGAACCATCGGCGTGGCGCACGATGACATTGCCGATGCCGAGCGCCTCGAAGCGCTGCCTGGCCTGCTCGGCGAGCGTCTTGTAGCGATCGGTGGTGATGACCCGCGCCGCCAGCCGCGACATCACCGCCGAGGTGTAGCCCGAACCGGTACCGATCTCGAGCACGCGGTTGCCCTGCTCGATAGCGAGCGCCGCGATCACCGCCGCCTGCATGTCGGCACCTTCGATCGCCTCGCCGCATTCGATCGGCAGCATACGGTCCGACCAGGCGATCTGATGGAACTGGGCCGCCAGGAAGCCGCGCCGCGGCGTCGCCTCGAAGGCGGCGATCAGCGCTTTCGGTACAGTCCCCCGACCGCGCAGACGCAGCAGAAAGGCGGCAAAACCTTCACGGTCATCGATCCCTTGGTTCATGCAAGCGCCTTGCTCAATTGGTCACGGATTTCATGCGCGGTCAGATCGAGCTGCAGCGGCGTCACCGACACCAGCCTGTTGCGCAAGGCGTAGAGATCGGTGCCTTGCTTGCCCTCGACCGGCTCGCCGCCGAAGCGCAGCCAGTAGTATGGCAGGCCGCGCCCGTCGCGGCGCTCGTCGACCCACAGGGAGTGCACGAGCTTGCCTTGCGTGGTGACCACCGTGCCGGCGACCTCTTCGGGCGTGCAATTGGGAAAATTGACGTTGAGCAGCACGCCGTCCGGCAACGGCGTCGCGACAAGCTTCTTCAGCAGCGCCGGCGCCAGCACCTCTGTCGTCTCGTAGGGCACGACGCGATCTTCGCCGACATAGCTGTAGCCCTGGCTGAGCGCGATCGAGCGGATACCGAGCAGCGCGCCTTCCATGGCGCCGGCGACGGTGCCCGAATAGGTGACGTCATCGGCGATATTGGCGCCCGAATTGATGCCGGACAGGATCAGGTCGGGTGCGCCAGGCAGGATTTTCTTGACGCCCATGATGACGCAATCCGTCGGCGTGCCGCGCACGGCGAAATGCTTCTCGCCGATCTTGCGCAGCCGCAGCGGCTCCGAGATCGACAGCGAATGCGCGTAGCCGGACTGGTCCTGCTCGGGCGCCACCACCCAGACATCGTCGGACAGCGTGCGCGCGACGCGTTCGAGCGACGCCAGGCCCTCGGCATGAATGCCGTCGTCATTGGTCAGGAGGATACGCATTATTTCGCTTCGATCTTTTCCAGGCCGCCCATGTAAGGCCGCAGCACTTCAGGAATGGTTACGCTGCCATCCTCGTTCTGGTAGTTTTCGATGACGGCGATGAGCGCGCGGCCAATGGCTGTGCCCGAGCCGTTGAGGGTGTGGACGAAGCGGTTGCCCTTGCCGTCTCTGTCCTTGTAGCGCGCGTCCATGCGGCGCGCCTGGAAATCGCCGCACACCGAGCAGGACGAGATCTCGCGATAGGCGTTCTGGCCGGGCAGCCAGACCTCGATGTCGTAGGTCTTGCGCGCGCCAAAGCCCATGTCGCCGGTGCACAGCGTCATGGTGCGGAACGGCAGGCCGAGCCGCTTCAGCACTTCCTCGGCGCATTGCGTCATCCGCTCATGCTCGGCAAGTGACGATTCCTGGTCCGTGATCGACACCAGCTCGACCTTGTAGAACTGATGCTGGCGCAGCATGCCGCGCGTGTCGCGCCCGGCCGAACCCGCTTCCGAGCGGAAGCACGGCGTCAGCGCGGTGTAGCGCAGCGGCAGTTTTTCATGCGCGGTGATTTCTTCACGCACAAGGTTGGTGAGTGGGACCTCGGCAGTGGGAATCAGGCCAAGCCTGCCCTCCCCGTGCGGCGTGAAGAACAGATCTTCCTCGAACTTCGGCAACTGGTTGGTGCCGAACAGAACATCGTCCTTGACCATCAACGGCGGGATGACTTCTTCGTAGCCATGTTCGGTCGTATGCAGGTCCAGCATAAACTGGCCGAGCGCACGTTCCATCCGGGCCAGTCCGCTTTTCAGCACCGTAAAGCGC